>JANRMD010000557.1:0-7597 GCA_033761895.1 Pirellulaceae bacterium
AATGCTTGAGGGCTTGTTGATTTAGTGAGCCGACGGCGCTAGCCGCGGGTCTCGAATTTTGGTGCGTGCAAGGATTTGGCTCGTACCAGTGCAAGTTGAGCTGGTGGTTATTCTGCATTGGGAGGATTATAGGTGATGAACGATTGCTCCTTCGGTCACCCGCGGCTAGCGCCGACGGCTCACAAACTAAACAGGCCCCTAGCGCCGTCGGCTCACACTGCCCGTGGCGCAATAATCAACAAGCCCTTGACGCATTCCGCTACCGAAGAATCTGATGTGGATAAAGCACTAGCTGGTACTTACTTATCTCTGAGCGAATCTACGGCGCGCAGCACGCCTTCGGCCTTATGCCAAGTCTCTTGTTCTTCGAATGTCGGATCGCTGGCCGCCACTATGCCGCCACCCACGGCGACCTGCCACCAGCCATCGCAAGCCGCGATCGTGCGAATCAAAATGCTCAAATCCATGTCACCCGCGAAACTGAGGTAGCCCAGGCTACCGCAATACGGACCTCGTGCCGTTGGTTCCAGTTCACTGATAATCTCCATCGCCCGGATCTTGGGTGCGCCCGTAATTGACCCACCCGGAAAAGTCGCTTTCAGCAAATCGCAAGCCGTGAACTGATCGGCTAAGCGTGAACGAATGACGCTCACCAAATGCCAGACGTAGCGATAGGCCTCCAGTTGGCACAAACTGGTGACGCGTACGCTGTCCACATCTGAGACTCGTGATAGATCGTTGCGGAGCAGATCGACAATCATCACATTCTCAGCTCGATCCTTTTCGCTCTGAAACAATAACTCGCTCATCGCTTTGTCGGCGGCTGGATCGCTCATGCGTGGTCGAGTTCCCTTAATCGGCCGAGTTTCGATCTCTCGATCCGTCAGTTTCAAAAAACGCTCTGGCGAACTACTGACGATTTGCACGCGACCAAAATCCGCAAAGCCTCCGAACGGGGCAGGATTCTCTTTGCGAAGGTGCAAGTACAAAGCACGCGCATCGCAGGTCGCGCGACGTATCAACCTCTGCGCAATATTGACTTGGAAGATATCGCCAGCATGTACGTACTCGACCGCCCGAGCGACCGCTTCACGGAAACCGGCGGATGAGAAGTTGCTCGTCCAGTGCTCTGACCAGCGTGTTGGAAACTGTGGAGCCAGTTGCGTCTTAGGAAGTTCACAGACGAACTTGGGAACTTTATCCGTAGTCGGCGGTTCACGAGCCTCAATCAGTTTCAAAAAGGATTGAATCCTGCGATAGGCTCGTCGCTGTCGCTTGAGTGGATCGACAATCGGCCAACCATGAGAAATCAACCACGACTCATTTGTTTGATGATCCCAAGCCAACACGACATCGTAGATACCAAGTGCGGCCAGTGGCAGTCGAAACTCGTTATAGGCCGCACTGGGGATCCGTTCAAAGCAGCTACCCAATTCGTAACCAAACCAACCGAGCATACCACCTTGCATAGGCGGTAAACCAGCGATGGCTCGTGACTGATACTGCTCCAACAAACTCGCCAGCGTACTGAGTGCTTCCGGATGGGGTTTGTCGATCCGCAATGTGCAAAACGGATCTGCCGCCATGTAGCTGTAGCGACCAAGGTTCGCCATCGGTAAACTGCTATCCAACCAAACACAGCCTGGCAACCGAGATAGCCTGCGGAAGCAATACTCGGGTGTAAACTCGGCCGGCAACTTCCGCACCAGTGGCTCTGGCGACGACAGGGACTGGATGAGTGTCGGGGCGATTTGACGAGGAGGTGTGGACAACGAAAGACTCAAAAATGACGGAACCGCAATGGATAGAGGGATCCTATTTTAGCGTCATTCCGCCAATTCTCCGATAACGGTTGGCAAATGTCTGGAAAACCATGGATAAATGGCCGGAACGACGATGGTTGTCAAAAGTGTCGAGGTCAGCAACCCGCCGATTACCACCGTCGCCAAGGGCCGCTGCATCTCAGCTCCATCGCCAGTTGACATGGCCATCGGAACGAACCCTAGGCTGGCGACGAGAGCGGTCATCAAGATCGGTCGCAATCGAGCCAACGCGGTCACTTCAGCCACCTGTTGGACGGCGATTCCCGATCGCCGCAGAACTTCTGCAGCGCTGACCCAAACTAGGCCGTTGAGCACCGCGACTCCAAACAGAGCGATGAAGCCAACCCCCGCCGAGATACTGAACGGCATCCCCCGCATCCACAAAGCGAAAATCCCCCCCGAAGCCGCAATCGGTACTGACAAATAGATCAGACCAGCCAAGGAGAACGACTTGAAGGTTGTAAACAAGAGCAAGAATATCAGCAGCAACACAATAGGCGTGATCAACATCAAGCGCAGCGATGCAGATTGCAAATTCTCGAAATCACCACCCCACATCACTTCGTAACCAGCGGGCAGCGGCACTTCACTGGCAATCCGTTGTTGAGCCTCCGCGACGAAGCCTGCCACATCGCGACCGCGTACGTTGCAAGCGATAAAGGTTCGTCGACGCGTCGCCTCATGCTCAACCCCAGGCGAAGTCTCTTCCGTTCGAATCTCAGCCAAATCGCCTAGCGGAATCGGTTCACCATTCACCGCATCCACTGGCAGCTGCTTGAGCATTTCCACATCGCCGCGCCAACGTTCCGGAAAGCGGACGACCATTGGATAGCGGGCTCGCCCTTCGTAAACAACGCCCGTCTGTCGCCCACCGATCGCTTCCACAACATCCATTACTTTGCGAGAGCTGATGCCATACTGAGCCAAAGCGCCGCGTTTGGGAACAATCGTAACAGTCGTTAAGTTCGCTTGATAATCTGCCTTGACATCCACCGCACCTGGTATCTCTTTGAGTGTGCGCTCGATGTCCTTGGCTTTTTCCCCCAAGATCTCCAAGTCCTCACCGTACAGCAAGACAGCGACCTCGGCCTTGACTCCGGCCACCAATTCATCGACTCGCATTTCGATCGGCTGCGTGAATGCGTACACAGCGCCAGGTACCGCTTCGTTTAGCTTCGTCGACATCTCCTTCAGCAGGTCATCGCGATCTATACCCGGACGCCATTTAGAACGGCCTTTCAAGATAACCCACACATCCGTTTGATGGACCCCCATCACATCGTTGGCGATCTCAGGTCTTCCCGTCTTGCAAAACACAGTGCGCACTTCGGGAAAATCTTTCAGAACATTCTCAATCTGCGTCGACATTGCAACCGCATCTTCCAAGGAAGCGCTTGGCAAGCGATTGGCTTCGATCAGTAAATCACCCTCTTCCAAGCGAGGCATGAACTCCGCACCTAGTCGCAGGCTAACCGGAATACTAAATGCGAAGACACCCAGGGCCAGAATCGCCGTAATCCATTGGTTGCGAATGGCCAAGCTAATCACTGGCCGGAAGACGTTCTTGATGGTACGGATAAACCAACCATCCTCCAGCGACACCTTCTTCGGCAAGAACGTGGCCGCCAGCGCAGGCATCAGTGTCATGCTGATCACCAGCGAGCCAGCTAAGGCGAAGAGCACCGTGAGCGCCATCGGCCTAAACAGCTTGCCTTCGGTTCCTTCCAGCATCAAGATTGGCAAATAAACCACCGCGATAATTAGTTCTCCGAACATCGTCGGCTTCCTAACCTCAATGGCTGCATCGCGAATGATCTTGGTTCGCTCAGCCACGGAAAGAATTGCGTTCCCTTGCGAGTCTCGTTTGGCTCCAACGGCGTGCGCCAAGCGGTGCATGCAGTTCTCGACCATGATCACCGATGAATCCACAATCAGGCCAAAGTCGATCGCTCCTAAGCTCATCAGGCTGGCCGTGATTGCACCTACATACATCAGGTTCGTGGCGAATAGCATTGAAAGCGGAATAGCAAGCGCAGTGATGAGCCCTGCTCGAAAACTACCGAGCATGATTAATAGCACCACGACAACCAGCGCACCCCCTTCGACTAAATTTTTTAGAACGGTCTTCAATGTTCGCTGAATAAGATCGGCTCGATCGTAGATCACTTCCAAGGTCATACCTGGAGGCAACGTGGGCTTGATCTCTTCCAGCCTGGCTTTAGCCCTTTCGACCACTTCGCGGGAGTTTTCGCCGATCAACATCATGACCATGCCCGTAACGATCTCGCCGCGACCGTCGCGAGTTACGACGCCCTGACGCGCCATCGCTGATTGACAGACGTCGGCAACATCGCTGATCAGCAGAGGATTGCCCGCTGCATCGCGGCGAATAGCGATCTGTTTGATCTCATCGAACGAATGGATCATCGCTTGTCCACGAATGAACTGCGACTCATGATTGCGGACCACATAACCACCTCCTGCGGTCAGGTTATTTGCCTCTAGTGCCGCGAATAGCTCGGCCAGCGTCACCCCGTTGCTCGACAAACGTTGTGGGTCGGGCTGAATCTCGTAAGTCTTGAATAATCCACCGTGCGAATTGACTTCCGTCACGCCATCCACACCACGCAGTTTCGGGATGATGTCCCAATCCAACACGGATCGCAACTCTGTAGGCGTGTAGCCTGGACCACGCACTTCGAACTGCAGTATCTCGCCCAGCGCTGTGGTTAGCGGACCTAACTCAGGTGTGCCATATTCTTTCGGGATCATCGAGGAGGCGATCACGATCCGCTCGTTGACTAATTGCCTCGCCAAGTAGATGTTGGTACCCTCTTCGAAGACGATCGTCACAACGGAGATGCCGAATCGCGAGACACTTCGCAGCTCGGCTACATTCGGAATGCCACCCATCGTGGATTCGATGGGATACGTCACAAAACGTTCAACTTCCACCGGCGACAACGCCCCTGCGTCAGTGATCACCGTGATTTGTACGTTGGTCATATCCGGCACCGCATCGATCGGCAACTGCAGGGCCGACCACACTCCGGCGCAAGCCATCAAGAAGAAAGCTACAAATACGAGGAAACGATTCTCGAGTGAAAAATCTATGAGTTTGGCGAGCATATTCAAGTTCTAAGTTGTAGGTCAGTTTTCATCGGCATCTCCGAAAGAGCTCAGGCCGCTTTTCGGGCAGGATCTGAGTTAATCTTCGGCTTCTAGTAGCAATTCCGATTTCAAAAAGAAGACTCCATCGGTGGCGATAGAGTCACCTACATCCAGTCCCTGCTTGATTTCAATCCACCCTCCGCTTCGCTCACCGATCTCGACATCGCAGCGTTCGAAACGATTGTCTTCTCGAGGTACAAAGACAAAGGTTTGGAGCTCATGGGTCGCGACAGCGGATTCCGGCACGGCTATACAATCGTTCTTGTCACCGATCGACACCTCAACATTGACAAACAGACCGGGCCGCAATCTGCTTTCGTTAGCGATCGTGGCAACAATCGGAATCGCGTTGGTCGCTTGATCCACTTCCCGTCCGACAAAATAGACATGGGCATCCAGGCGATCGGAACCCAGCGCGGGCGAAGCGACTTTAATTACATCACCGGGTTTGAGCGTTAATCCACGCCACTGCGATTCACGCAACTGAGCTTTGATCCAAAAATTGCTTGTGTCGGCAATTACCAGCAATCCATCGCCAGGATTCACTCGCTCGCTTTCTGCCAGCAACTTCTCCTCAACGCTGCCATCCATGGGCGAGCGGATTTCGACGATCGCCAAGTTATCGCCGGGAGATTCCTGTCGCGCAGGCACTTCGATGGCGGATTGATACCCCATCAACGTGGCTGTTTTCTGCCGAGCCAATTCAAGTTGCCGCTGTGCGGCTTCAACGGCAGCCGTGGCTTTGGCAACTTCTTGATGGCTATCGAAGAGTATTTGTTCAATGTTGCTACGCAATGTGGCTTCGGCGGTCTCCAGTTGTGTACCTCGTTCGCGTTCAATCCGGCCTGCGATCGCACCCGACCCGGTCGCGCTCGAGATTCGAAGAATCTGTATTTTTGCGAACAGCAATTGCGAATAGGCGGTGAGCAAGGTTTCTCTTGGTGCACCGATTTGTTCCGTAGCTTGCGACTCACGGATCTTCTCAGGCGTATCGCCTCGTTTGATCGCAGCCACCAAGGTCTCGATACCTGTGCGACGTTCACGCTGGAAACTCAAGCTGCGATTCAACAATTCTAACTCTGCCGCTTGCTGTTTCTCCGCGGCGCGCGCTTGGCCGATTTCAGGACTACTCAGTACCGCAAGAAGATCCCCTTTCTTGATCGGGTCACCGGGCTTAACCAGGTACTTGGAGATGGTACCGGCGGTGGCGCTTTTGAGTTGCACGTGCTTCGATTCGTCATAGCTAACTCGGCCCGGCACGATCGCGGTCGCCTGCAGAACTCGCTGTTCGACAACGCCAATCTTGACCCCGGCGCGTTCGCGTTTCAAGTCACTTAAGCGCACCTCCGTTCTTACTTCGGCGGTTGCTGTGGCTTCTGGTTCTTCAGCGACTTCGGACTCCATGAAGTAATACCATGCGCCCCAGATTCCGCCCAGCATACAAATCGATAGAACTGGCGCAATGGACTTCTGCAACCAAAGTTTGGCGACACTCATAATTGTTACTTCAAGGAATACTCAACAACCAAAAATTCTGGAACGCTCTGCGATACGAGAGCAACAGGGGCAACGCTGGCCAGCGTCAAGCGATGTTCAATCAGACATGGTCGCGTTCACCGTCTGCCTGACGGTAGCGAACAAGATTTAGGTGCTGTGAATCAGCACTGGCAGACGCACAACACAGCCAAAGCGGGTGCGTTTGAGAGCTGCGTTTGCAGGAAGCTTGCATCAGCTGTCGAAGAAAAACGAAGGCCCTGCGTAAAGCTCAGCTGGTCGCCTTGAGCGATTTGTGACTGAGTGATCTCTCTGTCCAAATCGAAACGCAGCTGTTGCTCAATCCTTAGTAACGAGTCCGCAACACCAAGGTCAGCCTGGCCAGAGCAACTTGAATCTGCCAAAGAAGCACCGGAAGGTAACAGAGCCCCCGAGGAATGGTCGAGCAGCATGAAGTGGAAATGCAAGCCAGAGTCATCATCGTGAGCATGCCCAAGACAATCGGCATGGTAGGCGAGTGCATGTTCGGCCAAGTGGCTGTTATTGGCAAGTGCAGCAATATCCAGCGAATGATCGTGCACTACAGGAATCGGTCCGCGCCAAACACACACGCACAGCAACCAATACAAGCAAACCCGCCCTGCGGAAGTTGGCCGCTGGCTGCTGTCAAATTTGGTTGATCGTGGGAGTCGCATATTGGCGGTAATCGTCAGGTAATCGGCACTGAGTTTCGAAATTCCATTCTGGATGGAAGAGGTTGGAATGTCAAATTGAGACGCTCTCGCAGCGGAATGCGTCAGCATTGCGTCTTGGTAGCGGAATGCGTCAAGCATTTCGAGAGCATTTGGGGGCCCCTCGAAAGCCTTGAGGGCTGGTCGATCATTGGGTACCGGAAGTCGTCAAGGCTTTCGAGGGCCACCGCATTACTTTCGAATGCTTGAAGGGTTAGCGGCGGTTACCAGAGCAAAAACCGGGGCTAACGCCCATCAGTTAATCCCGCAGATTTACTCTGCGGATCGTTCGGTTTCTCACTAACTTGAGACGCGGTGACGAATGGCGACGAGGGCTGAGGTTATTAGCAGCCTACGCTTCGCCGAGTCGCAACATCC
>JANRMD010000558.1:0-4505 GCA_033761895.1 Pirellulaceae bacterium
ATTCCTCATCAGACCTTGGAAGGGCTTTTTTGACATCATCAACTAGGAAAACAAGGAAGGCTGCGAAGCTTTTTTTCCTGGTGGGAGCGAATTTGTAATTTGCGGTACTAGCGCGTTCCGGCTGATATGACAAACCCTAAAATCAAGCTGTGACGCTCCACTAGATCGCATCCGGCAGAAACGCCCCACTTCGCTGCAACAATTCAGTCAATTGCGCGACACTTGTCCACTCCTTAAGCTGGTGGGTTCGCGCGGTTTAAATCGGATGCCTTGCACCGTTCCGGGGCTTAACCGAACTTAGCAGTTGCCATTCACGTGGCTTTGTTTCACAATATAGAGGGTAGTTGGGTTCCGTCGGTGCGAGCCAATTGACCCCATACGCGATTGAGTAGGTCCTGCCCTCCCTCCTCAATTCCATTTGCCAACCTCCCATTGCCTTGTAAGCTACAGGATCAACATCTCGATGCACAAGCTGACTTTGCGAGTAATCTCTGGGGCGGATCGAGGCCGCATTTTTCGCGAACTAAAGACCCCCATGACTATTGGTCGTGAAGAGGGCAACACGATCCAGTTGAATGACGAACGCGTCAGTCGTTTCCATGTGAAGATCCAGGAAGATGACGGACGATTGGTCGTTACGGATCTCGAAAGCACCAATGGGACCCGAGTCAACGGTCATCCCTGCAATCTCAAGATCTTGCGCTACGGCGACACGATCGCAATCGGACGCAGCGTCCTCTTGGTTGGAACTCGGGAACAGATTGCCGAATGGTACAGCGACAATCCAACTACCAGTGTTCGCAGCGATGTGTTCCATAGTGACAAAGGTGATGTTGAATCGCTCGACATAGAATACAGTACTGGCTTGGTTGCTTCGCGTTCCGTCAACAGTTCGCACCACGAAATCGCCATCCCCCGCGGCCTGTCGCCCGGTCAAGCCGCCGAACTCCGTGAACTGCTCGATCACCTACATGGCGGCATGCGTGCTCTACTAGAAAGTGCTGTCGAACAAGAAGACACACGTAAAGTCGTCTTGGACGCCAAAGCTTGGCAGAGCTTTCTCGTTCTTCAAAGCGACATCAGTCAACTGATCCGAGAAATTGAAGAGCCCACCGATAACTCACCCTTGGATGTGGATACCGGTTCAGAGTAGCTCGGACAATCAAGCGTACTGAACTTCAGAAACCTTGAAGAGCGTTTCAACCTTTTGAAATCCGTAACGCTCGTACAGGCGGATCGCGGCGGTGTTCTGAACCGTGACTTCCAGGTTTGCGAACATGCAGCCAGAATCTCGAAATCCGCGCAGTGCATGCAACAGTAGCGTCTTGCCGATTCCCAAGTTGCGACAGTCAGGGTGCACTCCCAGGTTTTGAATCGCGCCTTCACGCTGTGACGACAACAGGCCTTGAACTGTCCCACAAGCTTGAAGTTCGTCATTGAATTCGTTCTGTCGCACAGCCAACCAAGTTGACTCCGGAACGAAATTCCCGCGATTGACAATCTCTCGCATCAGATGCTTGCAACCGTCTTTTTCACCCAAGCAGGGAAAGACGTGTGTGTCAATTTCACGATGGAAGCTTGCAAACTTCACCGCTGCGTGATGATTGATCAAGGAAGGTGACCACGGCAGTAAAGCAAAACCCTCTGGCACCCCAATACTGTCCAAAGGCACTCGATCCAGCCGTAGTTCCATCCGATAACGTTTGAAATAAGTAAGACTCATCAGTCGCTCCGTAACTGAAATCTACACGCAACAATGCGTAGCGTCAAACTTTATGCTCGCAGGCGTAACTCGCGCTCGTGCACTATTCTCATCGCGCCTGCAATATCGCTGAATTCAAGTGTTTCACAAGTTTCGCCGCTGCCGAACCGCTTCATACATCGTCAATGCCGCGCTGATTGAAACGTTTAGGCTGTCTGTATCGTCGCGCATCGGAATCACAATCGACTTGCACTGTTCCGCGTTCCAGTCGCTTTGCAGGCCCTCGGCTTCATTGCCGAGCACGATCGCCGCTCCGCCGCGAAAATCGGCGGCCCAAAAATCGACCGCGCCGTCAACCCTGGCGGTGTAAACCGGGATTTTCAACTGAGCACACAAGTTAAGGACTGCGTCGCTGGTGGCAATCGCCATCGGCACACTAAACAAACATCCCCGACTGGATCGAATGGCGTTGGGATTAAAGACGTCGCAAATCGGATTCGTTAGCAGCACCGCATCCGCGCCAGTGGCCGCGGCAGTACGCAGGCATGCTCCGAGGTTGCCAGGTTTCTCAATTCGGTCCAAAACCAGCAGGAGCGGCCTGGAGCTCGAAAATCGCAGGTTCGCTAGCTCCAGCGAAGGCGCTTTTGCAACAGCTACCAAGCCTGATTCGCGGTCACCATAAGCCAACTTGCGCATCGCGGCCGAGGAAACGGGCTGCAACTGTTCTGGTTCAAGTCGGTTCAGCAAGCCTCTGAACTGCGACGTCTCTTCGCCATGAAAGTACAGGCAATCAATTTGAATGCCTTCCGCAATCGCACGCTCAATCTCCTGAGCCCCGTCGATGATGAAATAACCGGTTTCGCGACGAGTACTCGCATCCCGCAGTTTGGATACCAGTTTGATCTGCTGATTCTGCGGGCTTTGGATAATTGGCTTCATGCGAGCATTTGCAATCAAAAAGAATTGGATCAAGGGTTCTGGTGTTCTGTCGTGGCGTTTTGTTTTGGCGGTAGCCACACGCGACGATCGGCCTATTGAATCTGCCTAACCCATCCAAACGGAACACCCAGCCGAAAATGCGTCCAGATTACACACTTGAGCTTTCGATTTAACTGACCAGCAAACGATATCAGCAATCTGCGCTCGCAGGCCAACTTCTCGGAGGAATACTAGCATGCTTGATGAAGATCGCGATATCAATCCGTATCTGCAGCAAGAAGTGCTGACAGCGTCGCCTATTCGGTTGCGATGGATGTTGATTAATCGCGCTAAAGATCTGTGCGAAGGAGTCGAGTCGCTGTGGCGCGATGGACAAACCGCTTTGGGGGATCAATGGTCCCTACGCATTCGCGAGATTCTAGGGGAATTACTGGCAGGTGTTACTGAGGGTAATCCAGCGAGTGCCCAAGTTGCAGATTTCTACCTCTTTTTGTTGAAGATGCTCTCCGAAGCAGAACCCACGCGCGACGCCGCTCGCATGCGCACCATGAGGGACTTGCTCGCTTACGAAGCTGATACTTGGAAGCTGCTGCTGGAGAAAAGCACGGCGGAAACCAGCGAACCAGCGCCGCATGCGATACCGCTGCGAACCCACCTGCCCGCACCGATCAGTTCGAATTACAGCGATTCGGACGACTTCTCATCGGGCAGTTCGTTCAGTCTAGACGTTTGAGGCTAGAAAACTATTCGAATCTGGTAGACTTATGCCCGGGTCCTCCGAACTAAGGTACGGGTTGTCGTGAAGCTACACTACCGTGCCTGATGGAAGTTTGGTAGCGGAATGCGTCAAGCATTTCGAAGGTACAGTGGTGGCCCACGAATGCCTTGAGGGCTAGTTGATTTTCGCCTAGACCAGGAGGTCTTCGACTTTCACCTTGGCGATAGCCCGCGATACAGGTGCAACTTGACGGATTTGGCAATCGAAGCCCGAGGGCTTTCTAAAATTTATCGCTCAGTGGGGGCGCTCGTCGAGTGTGACCTGGCGATCGAAAAGGGCAAGATCTTCGGCTTGCTCGGACCCAACGGAGCTGGCAAAACCACGTTGCTGCGAACACTGCTCGGATTCCTGCGACCGACAAGCGGTTATGCCAAGCTGATGGGCTTTGACTGTGCAACCGAGAGCGTTCAAGTGCGTCAGCAAGTTTCCTACCTGCCGGGCGAAGCAAGGCTCTACCGAGCGATGCGCGGCCGCGACGTGCTCGAGTTGTTTAGCGGCCTGCAACATCACGGATCACTTGCCAAGTCTCTCGAGATCGCCGATCGCTTGGAACTGGATCTATCACGCCGAGTCATGTTCATGTCGACGGGCATGCGTCAAAAACTCGCGATATCCATCGTGCTCGGATCTGACGCACCGGTGGTCATTCTCGACGAACCCACCGCCAACTTGGACCCCACCGTGCGCAGCGAAGTTGTCACGCTCGTCCGCGAGATTCACAACGGCGAACGCACCATCCTGCTTTCTTCACACATTTTCAGCGACATTGAAGGCACCTGTGATGAGGTCGCAATTCTCAGGGCAGGCCGCGTCGTAGGGACCGCTGACTTACACCAGTTGCGACAAATTCACATCGTTCGCGGTCGAATCTCGTCAGCCGCAAACATCGCTTCTTCAGACTTGCAATCGCTGAGCTTTGTTGAGTTTTCGCGGACTCAGGGAACACAGATTGAATTGCAACTGAGCGGCTCGCCCAAACAATGGCTCAGCTGGTTGTCCACCTTCGGACTGGAAGACATGACCATCGACAACGCTGGTGTGCGCGCACTCTACGAACGTTACCATGCACCCAGCCATGTGCAGCCT
>JANRMD010000559.1:0-6822 GCA_033761895.1 Pirellulaceae bacterium
CAAGCACTGAGGTGGGGCACATCTCAAAGCTCATCACTTCCGCTGATGCCCTCGAGACTCCACTTACTCGTAAGATTGAGAAGTTTAGCCGCCTGCTATTGATGGTCATCCTGGGGCTAGCAGCAGTGACTTTCATGGTGGGCTGGTTAAGAGGTCAGCCTGCATTCGAGATGTTTATGGCTGCTGTTGCTCTTGCGGTAGGTGCGATACCCGAGGGATTGCCGGCAGCGGTAACAATCACCTTATCGATTGGTGTCGCGCGGATGGCCCGTCGTCGCGCGATCGTGCGTAAGCTGCCTGCAGTTGAGACGCTCGGTAGCACAACCATCGTCTGCACTGACAAGACGGGAACTCTCACTGTCAATCAAATGACTGTTAGCGAGTTATTGTCTGGAATGACGTTCTACGAGATCGCAGGAAGCGGCTATGAACCGATTGGAGAGATTAAGCCTAAATCTGAAGGTGGGTTGGATTTTGCGAACAACACTGCGGCGCGAGAGTGCTTGTTGGCTGGACTTCTGTGCAACGACACCTCGTTGGCTGAGAAGGCGGGGCGATGGGAGGTTCAAGGTGATCCCACTGAAGGCGCGCTGTTGACTTCAGCGGCCAAAGGGGGCTTGGACCGAAAAGACTGGACAACGCGCTTGCGGAGAATTGATACGATACCTTTCGAGAGTCAACATCAGTATATGGCGACGCTCCACGTGAGCGGGACAGCGACCGAACGCAAAATGTATGTCAAAGGTGCGGTCGAAGTGCTGCTCGGCAAATCAATTGCAATGCTGGATGCCAGCGGAAATCGCGTGCCGATCAACGCCGACTCTGTTCATCAGCAACTGGAAAGTCTAGCCGCCAAAGGATTGAGGGTCTTGGCCTTTGCGTCGGCCGATTTATCTGGCGACACGCAGTCAATTCAACACGCCAATGTCCAAGAGCTCACGTTTCTCGGATTACAAGGAATGATCGACCCGCCGCGAACTGAAGCGATCAGCGCGGTGCGAGCCTGCCAATCGGCAGGGATTCGCGTCAAGATGATTACGGGCGATCATGCGCTCACCGCACGCGCTATCGCTCGTCAGATTGGGCTCAACGGACAGACGCAGGCTGGTCACGACGGGCCGCTGGTCCTGACCGGTCGAGAAATGGCCGAGCGGTCCGATACTCAACTGATTGAAAGTGCTGAACAGGTAGCCGTGTTTGCTCGCGTGTCGCCGGAACAGAAGCTACGTTTAGTTCGTGCGCTGCAGGCGGGCGGTCACATTGTGTCGATGACAGGCGATGGGGTGAATGATGCACCGGCACTGAAGCAAGCTGACATCGGTGTAGCGATGGGAATCACGGGGACAGAAGTCGCGAAGGAAGCTGCCGATATGGTCCTGACCGATGATAACTTTGCCACCATCGAAGCTGCGGTTGAAGAAGGTCGTGGCGTCTTTGACAACCTGACCAAATTCATCGTGTGGACGCTACCAACGAACATGGGTGAAGGCTTGGTCATCCTAGCGGCGATTTTCGCGGGAACCACCTTGCCAATTCTGCCCGTGCAGATTCTGTGGATTAACATGACTACCGGGATGTTGTTGGGAGTGATGTTGGCCTTTGAACCGAAGGAGCCAGATATCATGCAGCGTCCTCCGCGTGATCCCAAGACGCCCATACTTACAGGTACCTTGATTGGTCGCATCTTGATCGTCTCGCTCATCATGTTGGTAGGAGCCTTCGGTTCCTTTGAATGGGCCGAAGGCAAAGGCAGCGAATGGGGACTCGACCAAGCAGCCACCCACGCACATGCTCGAACGGTAGCAGTCAACGTTTTCGTGATTGTGGAGCTATTCTACCTTTTCAATTGCCGCTCGCTCACGAAGTCCATGTACCACCTGGGACTGTTTTCCAATCGCTGGATCTGGGTAGGAGTAGGCAGCATGCTGACTTTGCAATTGTTGTTTACCTACGCTCCGTTTATGAATCGTTTCTTCCACAGCGCGCCCATCGGTTGGGACGCTTGGTGGCGAATCTTGTTAACTGCAGTCGTGGCCTACGCCATCGTTGAGTTGGAAAAGTGGGCTTGGCGTAAGTGGAAGCAAACCGATCGCTCACCTAATGCCAATGGGCAGCCACGGGCTGCTTGAGCGGTAATGGGATTGGTTACTGACTTGAAGCACTGACTTGAAGCCGAGAGAGGACTCGTCGCGAGTTCCAGTCTAGGCACAATACACAACGAGCCCAACTCATACCATCTCACTCGCTTGACACCAGAACTCCATCTTTAATCTTGTCGCTCGGATAGTTCACAACATCGTCCTCGGGGGAAAGTCCAAACAGCACTTCGGCTTCAAGATTATTCAATTGCCCGATACGGATCGGTTGAGTTCTGACCTGCTGGTTCTTTACTACAAAAACAACCCAATCCTTACCTTTTCGGAACAATGCCCCAGAGGGTACCTTCGTTGCATGAGGATTCTCCCAAACCACAATTTTAGCATCTACGCGAAAGTCATTGCCGAGTCCTTTCAATCGATCGGTTTCCTCTTCAAAGTCAGCGATGACATTGACTCGCTGCTCCTCAACACCGAGCGCCGAAATCTTCGTAAAGCCAGATGGCTCTATCAATCGCACGCGAGCCTCAAGTGTCCCAATGCCTGCGTGATCAATAAAGACTTTCGCACCTGACTTGATCCTCGGCGCGTCCACGGAAAGCACATCGACGACGATCTCTAGTTCCTGAGTGTTGCCAATCTCAACCAACGGTTGTCCTGCGGTTGTAACCGTGGCGTTTTCTTGAATCACGCGGAATACTTGTCCGCTGACGGGCGATAGGATATCCATGCGGCTCAATTCTGGGTGTCCTTCTGATGGTGGTCGCGTTCTCACGAAAGCAGCCTCGGCGAGTTCCAGTTCGAATGTGGCCACACGATCGCCAAACTCGGCGCCGCGAAGCGTGGCAGCTGCGATGCGTTCTTGATGCTCCGCCGAATCCACTTCCGCTTGAGAAATGGCGAGCGGGACCGACAAGCTCTTCGCCCTAGTTAATTCGTGTTGTGCTAAGGAGTAGGCTTCGCGGGCAGCATCCAACTTGGCTTGAGACTGCTGCTTGGCTGCTTCAGCCGCCTTCACACGCGATTCGGCTTCGGCCAGTGAGCGAGCATCCAGCAGCGTCGGGTTGGTCGGTTCGATCGTGGCAATTACCGTCTTATTTGCCTCGACAATGTCACCTGCGTGAAGTTCCAAGCGCGCCAAAAGACCCGAGACCGGAGCAGAGACGATGTATCGCTCTTTTACCCGAGTCTTTCCATCTTCGTCCACTGTCACCACCATCGGCCCTTGCGTGACCCGAACTATCTCCACGCGGACCGGGGAGGGCCAAAACGCGTAGCTTAGTGCCAGCACGCATACAACTATTCCTACCAACCAAGGTAAACTTCGAACCAAACTTCTCATCGTCAATCCCGCGCCTTAAGAACTTCGACCAGGTTGAAACTGTCCATGCGTCGCCGCACGATCAATGCGGAGAGAAATGATGCAACTACCACGACAGCCACCGCCAATGCATAGGTTCTTCCTCGAATAATCAAAGGAAATCGATGTAATTCAGTATTGAGAGCAATGCTGAGCAACCAAGACAATCCATAGCCCATCATTAAACCTAAAGGGATGGCAGCGACGACGAGGATCGCCAATTCACCGAGGAGTATTCGCGATGTTTCTCCCCGTGTGAAGCCAAGTACGCGTAGCGTTGCCAGCTCACGAGATCTTTCAGCCAATGAAATGCGAGCACAATTGTAAACGACTCCCACAGCAACAACCGCTGCGAAAATGACATTTATGAGCTTCATTCTCAAGATGTTCTCTGCCATCGTTTTCTGATAACTTTCGATATCTGCTCGCTTGATACTTACACCAGCGACACGTGGTGTTTGATGTAGTTGTTGGTACAAATCTCCGACATTCTCACTATCGGTGGACATCGTCGCGCCCGACACGGCATCCTGTTCACGAACAAAGCGGTGAAGCGAATTGAGTTCCATATAGGCACTTAAATCAAGATAGTCATCAATTAGCGCCGCAACCGGAAACTCGCTTGTTGCCCTTACCCCTTCCAGAACCTCGACCTGCACTTGATCTCCACAGCGACAGCCTAAAAGGTCTGCCAACCGACGCGATAGTACGAGGCCGCCAGGGGGTAATTCGAGCGGCCCACGGATCGGATCGACTACACGAAGGAGCTTTTGACTGGCTGGTAAGCCTAGTAACTCCATACGGCGCTTATTCTGCTGATGAACTAAGCGCACGGGTACCGCTCGAAATGGCTCAACCGTTTTCACTCCAGGCAGGCGTTGTAATTCGACGAGCGCATCTTGCGTCGTCGGCTCAACGAAGGTCACCATCACATCTTGGCGATTGACGCTGAAGAATTGAAAATCCAGTGTGTGTTCGACCGTGTCTTGAAGAAAATTCCCCATTACTAAAATGGCCACCGACAAAGCTACTCCAACGATAGTAAGCGCAGAACGCATTGGCCAACGTTCAAGATGCCGAAAAATCATTCGCAAAGCTTGCGGCATGAGCGGTTGAAGTCCTATTCGCTCCACGAGACTCTGCCGATAGCGTGGCGGTGATTCTGGCTGCATAGCTTGCGAAGGTGGAACTGAAGCGGCTTTCCAAACCGCATTCCAGACTCCGGCCGTCACTGCGCATAAGGCCACGGAACTGGTGACCAAGACGAGCCGCCAGTCGAGTTGGTAATCTATTACAGGGAAGCGAAAAAATCGCGTATATAGGACAGTTAGATCCGCCCCAAGTTTGGCACCAATCAAAGTGCCAGTTGCAACACCGACAATGCCAACTACAGTCGCAAATGAAAGGTAATGCAGCACCAGTTCGCCAGGGCGATAACCAAATGCACGCATCATGGCGATCTGTTCGCGTTCAATGGCGATCTGTCGTGACATCACAATTTGAATTAGAAACACCGTAACGACGAGAAAGATCACCGGTGGTACAATCGCCATAGTCCGCAATTGAATCAATTCGTTTTCAAGAAATCGATGCGAAGGCTGCAGATTCCGACCGTACGCGTTCGCACCGCCGTACGCTGCCAATAACGTGTCGAGTTGACTGAGAATCGCGGCTTCATTGGCACCATGAGATAACGTTAATGAGAGATCATTGAATGCATCGCGGAGATCACAAGCCGACGATAATTCCTCGTAACCCATCCACATAACTCCGAAACGCTTGTCGTCGGGCAAAAGCTCTCCAGGCCTGACCGAATAAACATACTCAGCCGACAAAACAATGCCGGCTATACGCAACAAGCGTCGTTTGCCGTTGATAATGGCTGTCAGTGAATCGCCTGGACGGAGTCGATGAGCTTCTGCAAAGCCCTCGGACAATAGCACCTCTCCAGCGCGATTCGGCTCTAACAATCGGCCAGCTCGGAGGTAAAGCTTGTTGACGTTTGGCTCGTCCCGTTCAGGTAGCGAGATGATTCGCCCAGTGGCAGGCTCCGGCATGTCTGGCAAGCTTAGATTGACTTGCGCGACGACCCTTGCTTCAACAGATTGTACTCCCACGATTTCTTTAACTCGTGGCAACAGCGTTTGCGGAGTTCGCTTGAGATGCATGAACACCTGACCGAATCGACATTGGTCGTAAAATCGAGCTCGATTCAATTGGAGTGACTGAAGGGTACTTAGCGATAAGATCACGATGGCAACGCCAGCAGCAAGTACACTGGCGATAGCTAAATTCTGCCATCGCAATTGCCAAAGTTCTCGAAACAACTTGATGCGTAGTGCGGACATGTTCACCAGATCAGTTTCGAAGCCGCGACACGATGTGAATGAGTAATCGTCTCCGATATCAGCCCATCTCGTAGCTTGATGACTCGGTCGGCCATGTCTGCGATGGAAGCATTGTGGGTGATTATGACGGTCGTTGTACCCAAAGTTTCGTTTATGCGTTGGATTGCCTCCAAGACGACAATGCCCGTTTTTACATCCAAGGCTCCGGTGGGCTCATCGCAAAGCAGAACATCAGGTTGCGTGGCGATCGCGCGGGCCATCGCCACTCGCTGCTGCTCACCTCCACTGAGCTGGGAAGGATAGTGGTTTAGCCGATTTTCTAGGCCAACCAGCTTCAATGCTTCGGCTGGATGCATTGGATGCTCTGCAATATCGGTCACAAGGGCGACATTCTCAAAGGCGGTGAGGCTTGGAATCAAGTTGTAGAACTGGAATACGAAGCCGACATGCTGCCGACGATAGTGGGTCAAAACTGTATCATTCTCGCAGGACAAATCGTGATCGCGAAATCGAACCTGACCCGAGGTCGGGACGTCCAGCCCGCCTAGAATGTTTAGTAGTGTTGACTTGCCACTACCTGACGGGCCAAGTAACACCACGAATTCGCCTGCGAACAAATCGAGATCGACGTTCTTCAGAGCCCAAACTTCATTCCCACCAACGTAGTAAACTCGTGAAACTCCCTGAGCACGGAATATTGGATCGTTGTTTTCCGAAATCATGTGCGGTTCGCCAAGTCACTGTTTAAGAAAACTGCAATCATGCCTGCCACCACCAGGTGGCGTTACCTCGGCAGGCGAAACGGAACAACGCTGAGAAATGCTACTGCAATGGATTTTTCGCTGTTAACCAAACTTCAGAGTCCGGACAGTTACACAACCGAGAAACGCCGGCTGTTGCTTCAACACAAGTGGACAAAGCACTAGTTTGACTAATTGTAGCGTTACATGGGGCTGAGCACATGAAATTCGAGCTGATGCAATCGCTTCCTCAACTTGGCAACCAGAGGTACGAGGTT
>JANRMD010000560.1:0-25320 GCA_033761895.1 Pirellulaceae bacterium
AGATAAAGTCGATGGGGTAAGGGGACTTCTGCGCTGACGAACCGAAATTCGGTCATTCCAGACTCAAAATGATGAAATTATGCACCGAGGCGCCCCGCTACGCTAAAATTCATGAGCGTATGCAATATCCGGGCTAGCGCCGTCGGCTCACCCGCGGCTAGCGTTGTCGGCTCACGCACACCCGCGGCTAGCGTTGTCGGCTCACGCTGCCCGCGGCTAGCGCCTTTTGATGTTGCAAGTTATAGGCTTTCACAACCCGAAGCGTTAGCGAGGGACCGAGTTACGGCATCGACTTGACGATGCTGAAAGGTCCCTCGCGCACGCTTCGGGTTATGAAAAACCGAACAAAACGTCGTCCCGATCGTTTCAAAGCCACAAATAGTGCAACATCAGAATTAGCGCCCAATGTCAAAAAATGGTTAATGGCTTCCGATAAAGCGATCCTGAAGAAAAGCCCAATGAGAGACCTGCAGCAGATCGACGAACATTACGCGCGTATGCGAGAACGCAGTGAGCGTGAAGATGTGATGATGTTTCTCAACGCCTGCTTCGCTTCGACCAATCAAGCTGAGTTCTATGTGGACCAGTTTACGCAGGCTGTCTCGATCCATTTTCTGCACCGCTATGTGTTAGCGAACTACCGAACCCTGTATGCCCGCACGTTGGCTTGCGATGTGAATCATGCCAATCAGCAAGCTATTATTCTTAACTTGCTGGCTGCGGGTGCCCCTCAGCGGTCGGTTGATCGTGCAGAGGAGGGCGAACTGATTGCGACAACGCTTCAGCGACTGCCTGCAAACCGGGCTTATCAACTGCTCACGCGGCTTTCGCAACTGAAGATTAACAACCGACGTTCGCGCGCGGTGGTCAAGAGATTCTTGGCGTCGCGTCGGGATTTAGTCTTTGATGCTGTGAAGTATCGGCGAAGTTTCCGAAACGCGGCTATACACTCTCATCTAAAGCTCGCCGAAGAGTTTGGTCAGTTCTTCTTCGATTTGAAGGGACCTCGTGCGTTCACCACACCGTTGTTCGAGCGATTTCGCGCGGCTCACTACAGCGCTGCGGCTTTGTATGAGCTGCCTTATTCGGTAGCTGAATCCTTGGCGGTGCGCCATCAGGTTCCGCGTGCAGAATTTCTAAAGCGGATTGCGCCGCAGATGACTGCCAATGAGAAGCTTCGGCTGCGAACTTCAGCAGACCGGGACGGCGTTACACTCGGATTCGATCTTGCTCATGCGCCGTTGACTCGTTTGGCTTTATACGTGCTGTCTTTGTCGCAGACGGATCGACGGGAACGGCAAGTGGAGTTGGATCAGGCGTTGAAGCAAGCGGCTGCGCGGGCCGTGAAGCGAAACTCGGCTCGGCAGAACCTGGGTAAAGTGGCTGCCGTTTTGGATCGAAGTTATTCCGCAACGGGTTCACGTCAAAAACGCAATCGTCCGTTGGCGGTCGCGTTGGCCGCTGACTACTTGCTGCATGAGCTGTCTACCGAGTACTTGCAGATTTGGACTCCAGCCTTGCCCGCTGAGGGTACGAGCTTGGGTGTGTTTGCTGAGGGCCAAACCTCCTTAGCCACCAACGTGCTGGAAGCGATTGACTGGCAACCCGATTGGATCGTAATTGTCTCAGACGGTTTTGAAAACGATCCGCCTGGCATGGCGGACCAAATCGCGCAGGCTTACCAGCAGCTTGGCAACCAAGTGAAACCGGTGCAGTGGGTGCATTGCAATCCGGTGTTCGATAGCGAACATTTCGCGCCGCGTAGGCTGGGGAGTACGATTCCAACAGTTGGCTTGCGCGACGCGGAAGATCTGATCGTCATGATTCAATTTGTCAATTTTGTCACTGGCGCAGCCTCGCTTGGGCAACTCGAGCAACGGTTGGCCGATGTAGCCGCAGCTTACATTCACGGAACTGAGCCAGAGGCGAAAACATTTTGATTAAGCGCTATAAGCTCGACAATCTTTCCTTGCAAGGCTTAACCGTTGCACCGCCACAGGTGCTCGGCGGCATCCGTTTGGTTCCGATCCTTCGCGAACACATAGCGGAGGACCTGCGGCTGGCCAAACGCGCCAACGCAGCGGAAACGAACTTGGTCCGGGTTGCGCCTGGCATCGAGTACTTTGGTTACATACCCCATGCGCTGGTCGCTCGTTGGGGCGAGGCTGCTTCCGAAGCCTGCTCGTTTGGAACCAAGTTAGGCTCAACCAAGAGCGGATCGCGAAGTTCGCTTGCGAAGAATTCCAAGGATTTCGTGCATGGGATGATGTACCATCGCATGCGAAAGCGTACTGGCGATCATGAGCTGCGATGCCTACCGCTGCATGTCGCCATGGAGGGCTTTCTGGCGTTACATTTTGGCGGGCCATCGATTGCTTGGGAGGAATACTCGCGTATCGCCCAACGGGATGGCCTGAGCCCAAGGATTGAATTTGTACGCGCGGGGCAACAAGTTGTCGGCTTGGAGGATGCGCTGCGGCTGTTTGAGATTCATGTTCGGCAAGTCGGTGTGTTGCTGTTTGTGGGTGATTCGCTAACGGCTGCCTTTATCTGCCCGCATCCAGACGACTATAAGCAGTTGCACGAGACCATCATCACGGATTTCTTTAGTGAGCAAGTGATCTACGATGGGCTTTACGCCGCCAACAACTGCTATCACCCAGAACCGATTCGTTCCGAGAACGTGAAAGGCTTAGCGGACTTGCGGACTGAATTGACGCGCGTGCGTCGGCAATGGTCCGAGTTGCAGTTGTTCGAGGCATCGAATCTGTTGGCTCGGCCGGTCGATGTGGATACGGTTTACGAGCTTGGACCATTTCGCTTGTCCAGGTTCATGACCGACTTTGATCCGAAAAACACGAATCACATCGGCGAATTCATACATCGCGCCGATGGATCGCTCGAGTACTTGAAGACTTATCGACTCTCGGCTGGGCAGTGCCGCCGCGCCTACTTGATCAAGAGCTTAGGAGAGTCGCAGTGGGACCTGCAAGCCTGCGCTCAACGGTTGGCTTGCACGAAAGAAGAACTGATCTATCGGATGGAAAAAGCCGGGATTGGGTATTTGCTGCATCAGCATGTCTTGGATGCAGTGCACAAGTCGCTTCGAAAGGGTCATTAGTCTGGCTGGACTGTTTTCAGGCTGATCCAAGGCTTTCTTCCTGTTGAATTCTCCCCATTTGGGTATCGCAAAACAACGTTTGCGAAAAGTCAAGTAAATCGGAGTGGCATTGTTGCCGGATTTGCGCGATGGCCCCTTAGATTGCACTCTGTTGCATGGTTGGTCGATCGCGTAAAATTCAGGCCTCGGCCGCGTCACTTGTGAACTACATGAAAGCCATCTATGTCATCGCCCAATCCCATCGCGCCTGGCGGCTCCCAAGAATCGGATTCGAAAGGGATCAACCAAGCGGTCGATGCGCCCGGGCAAGCAAGTAGTACTGGATCGGCTCCCGGGTCGGGACAGGGTTCTGAGTCGGGACTGGGTTCTGAATCGGGGCAGGGTTCTGAATCGGGGCAGGGTTCTGAATCGGGGCAGGGTTCTGGTGGCTTGGCATTGCACTGGAAAATTCTTGCGGGTCTAGTGGTCGGTGTGCTGCTCGGGGGCGTAGCCAGGTTTCTGCTTCCGCCTGAAGCTGATGGCAAGCCGAATTACGTCCTGAATATGCTTGCGACCAATGTCGCTGAGCCGCTGGGGCAGATCTTTTTGCGATTAATCATGATGACTGTTGTGCCGCTGGTGTTTACAGCGTTGGCGCTAGCGGTCATTGAACTGGGCGATCTTCGCAAGCTGGGACGCATGGGAGCCAAGACGTTCTTGCTAACCCTGGTTTTTTCCGGTGCTTCGGTGATCATCGGCTTGGCCCTGACGAATTCAATCCGGCCAGGTTCCAGAATTCCGGAATCGACGCGTTTGGAACTTAGTGAACGATTTCAAGACAAGGCGGCTGCGACCAAGGCCAATGCAGACAAAGCCAAGTCGATGCGTGATAGTCTACTGGACATCATTCCGAAGAATCCGCTGCAAGAAATGGTCGGCGCTATGGATGGCAGTTCGCCCGGCGGAGGCATGTTGGCAGTCATGTTCTTTGCGCTCGTGTTCGGAGTCGCGATGACGGTCGCTGGGCCGCGAACTGCGACGCTCGTTTCGGTGCTGGAAGGCGTTTACGATTCGGTGATGGTGATCATCCAGTTTTCTATGCGTCTGGCACCGTTTGGGGTCGCGGGTTTGGTGTTTTCGCTGGTCGCGCTGTTTGGCTTCGATATTCTGGCCAGTTTGGTTTGGTACGTTGGCACAGTAGTTCTTGGCTTGCTGCTTCAAGCGACCTTGGTTTACTCGATTGCATTGTGGACGGTGGCGGGTCGATCGCCGATCGCATTCTTCCGCAGTATTAGTGAAGCGGTGTTGACCGCGTTTGCGACTTCGTCCTCGAGTGCCACGTTGCCGACCGCATTACGAGTCACCGAAGATAACCTGAAAATCACTCCCCAAGTTTCACGGTTTGTGCTGACCGTGGGCGCCACCGCCAACCAAAACGGAACGGCACTTTACGAGGGCATCACGGTCCTGTTTTTGGCGCAGGTCTTTGGAATTGAACTAACGCTTGCCCAGCAAGCCACGGTGGTCATGCTGTCGATTTTGGCTGGTGTTGGAACCGCAGGCGTTCCAGGCGGATCGTTGCCATTGGTGCTGATCGTGTTGGAAAGCGTCAATGTTCCAGCGGCTGGGATCGGCATCATTTTGGGCGTGGATCGATTGCTGGATATGTGCCGCACGTCGCTGAACGTGACTGGAGATATTGTGATCGCCGCTTGCGTTGACGGCCCAAAATCGAAGTCACTATCTACCAGCTAACATCTCTCGGCCTCTCGTTCCCAGGCTCTGTCTGGGAACGCACGGCCTTGGAGGCTCCTCCTCATTGCACTGCCCCGCCTCACTGCCCCGCCCCGCCAAAGCCTAGTAACCAGCTGCCCAGCTAACCAGATACGTGAGTACAAATAGTCGACCGTTTTTGCTCAACTTCAGGTGTTACAATCGTACTAATCGGACTTCGTATTATCCCCTAGCAATTAGGACTCAATACGAACGCGAATCGTTTGTTAAACTATTCCCAAACAACTTGCAGGCTGTTAAGCTGAAAGATGTTGCGGAAGTCGGCACCAATCTCTTCAACCTATCCCCATACTTGTCAGCAGGTTGCTCATGTTAAGCTTTTCGGAAGGCAACGTCGTGCGTTGGGTCCGCTTACTTACACTTTTCGTAGTGGCGGTGACCTTAGTCAATTGCTGCCCCGCGATGGCTCAAGAGGCAGCCGCGCCGGAACCGGTCAACGAAGTCAACTTCTTGTACTGGATTGCCAAAGTATCGGGCATCATCGGTCTGTTTCTATTCTTGGTCTCGATTTATTTCGTGACCGTGGTGATTCAGAACTTCTTGGTACTGCGCATGTCGGTGGCTGCACCACCGGAAGTCATTTCAGCTTGCCAAGCGGCAATCGAAAACAAAAACGTCAACCAGTTGATGGAAACGGTCAGCCAGGATGATTCTTACTTCAGCCAAATTCTCTTCGCTGGTCTCTCGGACCTTGGATTCGGACTCGACGAAGCTCGGGACAAGCTTGAGCGGACTGCTGAAGCGCTAAATGCTCGGATGGAAGCCAATATTAGTATCTTGGCCGTGCTGGGCACCTTGGGACCGATGATCGGTTTGCTCGGAACACTCAAAGGGATGATCACCGCGTTTAGCGCGATTGCAATTTCAGGTGTTAGCTTGGATGCGGCCAAAGTTGCTGAGGCGATTTCGGAAGCGTTGGTGTTGACGTTCGAAGGGGTGTTGCTCTCGATTCCTGCGATCTATCTGTACTCGTTCTTCCGTAACCGAATTGCCACGATCACGATCGAGACCACGACGCTGGCCGATGATCAACTGCGATCGGCATCGACCCTTATGCGCCGCAAGCCTGAGGCTAAGTAATCTCGCATCGTAGCTTGGGACAATTGATCCCGAGCGGAAGGTTTTCAGTCCAAGTTAGTTCAATTTCACCGCCGTTGAGAGCTCTGTAAAACCATGTCATCCATGCGCGCAGAACCGAACTTGACGCCCATCTTGGACATGGTGTTCCAGTTGATCACCTTTTTCATGTTGGTCATCAACTTTCGCGCTACCGACTTCAACAAAGAAGTTGAATTGCCGGTGGTTGGTGCCAGCGCGCCCGCCGATGAAGAACTTCAGGGCGATATGCTGGTACTGAACATTACCAACGATGGCACCGTAATCGCGCGCGGCAAACCTCAGTTGTCCCTTAAGAACTTTTTGGTCAACGAGCTGAAGGGTTTTGAGATCACCTCCAAAAAGTCGGAAGCCGATGAACTCAACTCGGTGACGGTTGTTGTGCGAGCCGATAGAGACCTGACGTACCGAGTTTTGAATAGCGTTATGGAAACCTGTAAGTCTGTAGGTTTCTCGAAGTTTGTGTTTGTGGTCATGCGTAAAGCGAACCAGGCGGGGCCACAATAACATGCGCAGAAAAGACCGTAGAGGCCGCAAAAAGATTCGTGGACACGAGGACGTGGAACTGAACGTGGCCGCGATGCTCGACATGGCGTTTCAGTTGCTTGCGTTCTTTATCTTGACGTTCAAGCCATCGCCCATCGAATCACAAATCATGATGCGCCTGCCAGACAAGGCTGTCACGCAAGCACCAAGCAATTCTGTAAGTGTAACGGATGTTGTTGACGAAGGACTAGCTGTTCAAGTTTCGATCTACTCGACACCTGAAGGCGAAATCGAAAAGCTTGTCCTTGGAGATCGGCCGTTGTCGGCTCCCACACTTGAAGAACTGATGACCCAATTTCGCGCCGATCTCGCAGCCATCATCGGACTGGGGAGCGATACGGTGAATATCCGAGTTGGCGAGGACCTGCGCTACGAACGCCTGATGATGGTAGTGGATATCTGCGGCAATCAAAAACTGGAGAGCGGCGAGCGATTGTCCAAGGTCTCCATTGTTCCACTCAAAACCAACTAGCAGGCTGCTAGGCGTTGTTATCTCGCTGTTATCTCGCGACGGAGTGAATCCATGCGGCGTTCTATTCGAAGACAACCGGTGCCGTACAAGAGTCCGCGATTGTTCTCCATGGTAGCGCTACTCGTCTGCCTACTGCTGATGATGAACAGCCTGAACAACATGCGCGGCCCGGGCCAGCTTGCGCAAAAGATCATTTCCAACCTTGATGCGTCCATCAATCAAGTAGGTGCGGATCAGCAACCTGAAAGCCAACCTGAAAAACAGACGCAGCCAGTAGAGCAGCCAAACGAGACTCCCGCGAATACGGAACCTGCTGAACCTGCCGAAGCGGCTAAGCCTGCCACGCAGGTGGCTGAGAAGGCGACTGAACAGGCGGCTGAACAAGCCGATTCTGCTGTCCAAAACGATCCCAACAAAATCGATGCTGCGAAAGGCGAGCTAGAAGAATTCCCGGTTGGGGAATCGAACGTCGCTGGAGCTACTAACCTGAACTTGCGTGAAGACCTGGAACTGCAAGATTGGCTAGGTCTGGCTCAGGATGGGACGCTCGAAATGCAAAAGCTGGAAATGCCCGCTTATTGGCGCATTCTAAGCGTAGTCAAGAACGCTCCGTTCGCTGAACTGCAAAAGGCGGCGAATTCGAAAGTTCGGTTCAATGATTTGTATTTGGCGGCAGCGAATCATCGCAGCAAATTGATGACGTTAACAGTCAACATACGTAAGATCACGCGCTACGAGACGGAAGGCAATCCGGCTGAGGTGCAAGAGCTGTTTGAAGTTTGGGGGTGGAGCGACGCGTCTAAGGCGTGGCTGTATGTCTTCGTGACTCCGGAACTACCACCGGGGTTGGGCTCGGACACTCCCGTCAATCAAACAGCCAAGTTTGCGGGTTATTTTTTTAAGCTTCAAGGGTATCAACCGGGGGTCGCCAAACCTAACGCCAAGCCGCTGCGAGCTCCACTGCTGATCGGCAAGTTTGAATTGGCAAAACCAGCGCCGCGCGGCGCCGCTAATGCACCAGCCACCATTGAATGGATCTTCGGGGCGATCATTCTATTGGTGGGCTTAATAGTCATCCTGCTGCGGATTTTTGTGTTTAGTGTAAAGAAGCCCAAACTAAGTCGCTTGAACAGGCTTGAGGGGTGAGGCTAGCCTCTAGCCTCCGGCCTGCCGGCTTACTTCTTCGCTCTCGTGGGTGTCAGTTTCCCTTGCGCGATGGGTAGAGTCCCAGCGTACAGGCCGCGAATCACTTGGGTCATGTGCGGTAGGTCGAGGCGTTGCCATTCGTCGGTGGGTTGATGGTAGTCGCTATGCAGCGAACCACCTGAAAAACTATGAGCGATCACGCCTTTGTTGACGAACGAAATATTGTCACTCGCCCCGTACAAACGTTGGCTAAGAGTTGGATGTTCAAAATTCTCACACCCAACGCGTCTGGCGCCTAAGGCTACCATCGGCCCCAAGTCGGACTCCGTCCAGCCGGTCATCCAGGTCTTATTGCGAGCGCCTTCTTCAGGACGACCGATCATTTCGATGTTGATGCCGGCCACGAGTTTATCGAGCGGCCACGGGGAGTTCTCGACGAGTTCTTTCGAGCCGAGCATGCCGCGTTCTTCGCCCCAGAAGGTCATGAAGACGACCGAGCGTTTGGTGCGAGGTTCAAGGGCTCCGAAGGCATCTGCGAGAGTTAGCACCGCCGTTACACCGCTCGCATCATCGTCGGCTCCGTTGAAGATCTTGTCTTCGCCTGTTCCATTGCCGCCCAAGTGATCGAGATGTGCCGAATAGAAGACCGCCTCTTGGCTGAGCTTTGGATCGCTGCCTTCGATGACAGCCACCACATTTCGCACGGAGGCTTTGTCCTTAGTCATCGCCGGCAGCTTTAAAGTGCAAACGCTTTCGCCGGTCCAGGTACGATCGGAAACCAACAGAATCGGAATCTCAACGCGTCCGCGCGGATTGTCGGGTCGCGATTCACGTTGCAACTGCGCCGCGATTTTCCAAAGTTCGCTTTGTGGAGAAGTGACGATCAACAGTGCGGTAACATTGTTACCAGCTAAGGCTACAGCGCGACGTCGCAAGAGTGAAGCAGCGTTGGGACCGCGATCGGCGCTGTCGTCCCAACGTATGGCTGCCGGTCCAGGACTGTCTTTGGGTAGCGAACCGTCTTTCTCGATTAGCGGTATCTTGCCTTCGAACGTAAACGGAACGCTGGCTGCGTTGAACAACGTAAAGGCTGGCGTGCTGCCACCTGCAACTTGAAGTATGCTGCCTGATTCCGGCGTGCGGACGGTTTCCACGGATGATTCCAGGAAGTAGCTTTCATCTTTCCCTAACCCCTTCGCACCGGCGGCGCGAAATCGCGAGGCAACGTAAGCGGTCGCGATAATGAACTCTTGGGAGGGAGTTCCACGTCCGGCCATTTCGTCCGAAGCCAGAAAAGAGATCGTTCCAGTAACGCTATTTTCGGTGACTTTTTCGAGAGCCTTGTATTCGGCTGCGGTTAGGTCATCGAGCTTGATTGGTTCCGTTTTGTCTTGAGCTTGAAGGAGCGAATACGGAAGTAAGGCAAAAAACAGTATCGCAATCACGTTACGCATAAAACTGGACATCCCTAAAATCAAACTTGCGGAATAAATCAGCGTCTCGGAGGCAATCAGAGCCGCCCTATAGCTGTTAGCTGTGACGTGTATGGTAGTCAAATTTTCGCCCTTCCGCATGAAACATCCGGCTCATTACGATCGCTTTCCGCTGATTCTAAAGCTGGAATGGGCTTGGTGAGCGCTCCCTACGGACGATACTTTGACGACCGGGCCGTTTTGAAGTAGTCGCTACATTAAGTGTAGTAAATGCTACACTCGTGCGCGTGGCACGCGCGAAAAGCGGTGCGCTGGCTATTCCCTCCTCAGCTGTTTGATTTTCAAGCCGTCAGCGCAGTCCTCGATCAATTGTTGCAGACGCCGCTGACGCGTGCTTTCTTGCTTGGCACTGTAGACCCACCAGTTGACCGCTTTTCGATACGAAGCGGACTGCGATTGGTAGAACTTCCATGCAGTTTGATTGAGTTTGAGTTGCGCTGCGTAGTGTTCATCGAGTTCCGCCGTCACTTGTTCGTAGCTGTAGATACCGCAGCGACGTTCCACTCGAGCTTCGTAGGCAGCCAAGCCAGCCGGCTGCATTCGGCCTTCGTCGATCATTGCTTCGGCGCGACCGATGTTGATCTTGCTCCAAACGCTCGACTTTTTCCTGGGCGTAAAGCGAATGGAGTAACTGACATCGTCGATTCGCCGGCGGATGCCATCGATCCAGCCAAAACACAGAGCTTCGTCGACCGATTCCGGCCACGTCAAACTGGTCTTACCGCTATCAACTTTGTAGTAACCGACGATTAGCTCGGCATGTGACTGATGGTTTTTCATGAGCCAATTGCGGAACAACTCGGCTCGAGAAAAAAACTTGGGTGACATCTCCAAATTTACCTAAGCGAAAAAAGGGCTTGCGCTGAAAGAAAACGACGGCTAGTGGATTGTCGCAGCTTAGTTTTAGGGTTATGCAGTATCAGCCGGAACGCGTTAGCGTCCGGTTTTCGCCGCGGGAACCGGTGCTAGCGCACTGCGGCTAATCCCAATGTTTAAGGGTGACTGTTTTATTGTCGCACAATTGTCCCAATTGTAGCTGCAGCAATTGAGCTATTTCGATTCCCTCGACTCGATGAAGTAGCGGAAGCCGTCAAGGCTTTCGGAACGCTCTGAATTAATCTCGAAATGCTTGACGCATTCCGCTACGAAATTATCTACCCCAAAGTTTGCTTGCGTAAATCCGAACCCGAAACATTGCTGCAAAGTCGGTATCCACTGGTGCCGGTCAACTTAAACGCGACTAAACTATTTGCTGGCGATAGTAACGCAAGAAACAAGCAGATTCCCTGCCCGAGCTTAGTTCGTAATGTCCGTAAGAAATCCAGAAGTTCGATGCATCTACTGTTTGGCGAGCAATTCGATAGCGCCCGGCAGTGCCAAGTGCTGCTGCGCAGCATGCGGGAGAATTTTTGAGGTTGCCAAGTCAACGAGCGCGATGGGTTGGACAACGGCCACTGCGAATCCGAGACCGCCCGAACCGCCAGTTTTAGCGGTACCAATCCCGAGCCGCTATTCGGCAGCGCCCAAGATCGCGGGCTGGCCTTGGCCAGCTCTAGCATCGCGCAGTGAAGAGGGCCGGCACAAGTTCTTTTCGATTGCGTTCCGATACATTTTGCTGATCTCGGTACCGATGTTCGCCTTGATGTTGACGCTGGCGATTGGATATGAAGTCGGCATTCTGGGCTTGTTGATCCTCGTGCCGTTAGCACTGGTGAGCGCGGTGGCGATGGGACTAGGTCAAGTTTGGATCGTCGATAACGCCTATCGTGAAGGCAAGAACAAGGGGCTGCTCTGGTGGACTCCTTTCTACTTGCAGTATTACATCTTGACGCGTTGGGCGATTTGTTGGCGTCCGATGGGGATCATTGCTTTAGGTGGGGCATTTTATGTTTCGCTGCTGTTCTATTTGATGGGCGACCAACTTGGGACTTCCACAACGAACAACAATCCGATGGCTGCTAGCCCGAAACTCCCGCAGCAGGCAAGGCCATTTGATTCACGAGTTCGTTCGTCTTCGGCGCGTCGATCTACACCACGCAGCAATACAACTACCGAAACTTGGTACAACGGCATTCAACCGCAACCCTCTCCCGCTGCTCCAGCCAATGAAACCGTGTGGTCCTACGAATCGCTCGCTGCACAAAGCGAAACTCGGCCCAGCAGCGATCCTATCTCTTCCGACGATAGTGCGACCGCGGTGCCTACTCAGCCAGTGCTCAGTCCCGTTTTCGAGGAGGATGATGGTTTTCGCGAGTGGAGCAATCTCACAGGCTCTTACAAGGTTATGGCCAAGATTGATGTTGTCGATGGAAAATTAGTGCGACTGAAGACGAGAGATGGGCGCAAGATTCAAGTGGAAATCGCTAAGCTAAGCGCTGAGGATCGGAGGTTCTTGGAACCGATCTTACGGAGCAATCCATTTGAGGAAGTGGGTGCTCGATAGCGGCCCTCAAGCCCTTAAGCACTTAGCTAGTGGAGCGTCAAACTTTAATATTAGGGGGTTAGACACATTAACCGATGTGCGTTAGCACCGGTTTCCGCAATGTGAAAACCGCGGCTAACGCCGTGCGGTTAATAGTACTCGAGTGCGATCAACCCAAAAATCTAATGTTGACACAGCACTAGTACTAGTGCTCTGTCCACATTAGATTTTGGGGTTAGACACATTAACCGATGTGCGTTAGCACCGGTTTCCTCAATGTCAAAACCGCGGCTAACGCCGTGCGGTTAATAGTACTCGAGTGCGATCAACCCAAAAATCTAATGTTGACAGAGCACTAGTGGATTGTCACAGCTTAATTTTAGGGTTTGGAACATCAGCCGGCACGCGCTAGCGTCCGGTTTTCGCCGCGGCAACCGGTGCTAGCGCACGCGGCTAATCCTAATATTTAAGTTTGACGCTCCACTAGTCACATTTCTGTCCAATCAACATTTCTGCGATGGCAACTCTCTAGGAAGCCGGATGCGTTAGCCCTTCACGCCGCGAACAGCCACTTGAGCGTAGCTGACGATCTGATCAGCAGTGATCTTGAAGTGCGAGTATAGCTTCGGAGCTGGACCGGAAGCCCCAAATCCACTCATGCCGACAAAGTGACCACCGGCCCCAATGTACTTGTCCCAACCCTGCCGAATACCGGCTTCGCAGGCGATGCGGATGCCGCACTTTTCGGGCAAAACGCTTTCTCGATACTCGGGCAATTGATCGTCGAATAACTCTTGGCAGGGCATGCTGACCACGCGCGTCGCAATTCCTTCGGCTTGCAGCGTTTTCTGAGCGTTCATGCACAGGTACAACTCCGTGCCGGTACCGATCAGAATCACGTCCGGCTCTCCTTCGCAGTCGCTGAGGATGTAACCACCTTTGGCGACACCCGCTGCAGCACCCAAGTTCGTGCGATCGAAGGTCGGGATATTTTGCCGGGAGAGCACCAGCGCAACCGGATGCCTATCGAGTTGCATGATTGCACGGTAGCTTTCGAGTACTTCGTTCGCATCGCCAGGTCGGAAAACGTACAGCCCGGGAATTGCTCGGCAGGCGGCCAAGTGTTCAACCGGTTGATGGGTCGGGCCGTCTTCGCCCACGCCAATTGAATCGTGGGTCAGTACGTATAGAACAGGTTGGTGCATGATGCTACTTAGCCGCATCGATGGACGCATGTAGTCGGTGAAGACAAAGAACGTGGCACCGAAGGCTCGCAGACCGCTCAGCGACATTCCGTTCAACGCCGCAGCCATCCCGTGCTCGCGAATACCGAAGTGCATGTTGCGACCTGAGTATTGATTCGCCTCAAAGTCCTTTTGTCCATCGAGCAAGGTCATGGTGCTGGGCGCCAAATCTGCTGAGCCACCGACCAGCCAGGGTAGATGCGGGGCGAGCATGTTGAGCACTTTGCCACTGCTGACGCGCGTCGCTAAGCCCTTTTCGTCGGCTGGGAATGGCTTCAAGCCACTATCCCAACCCTTGGGCAGCTTGCGAGCAAAGAGCGCCTCGAGCTCAGTTGCTTCTTTTGCAAACTGCGATTTGTACTTGGCAAATAAGGCGTTCCATTCCGCTTCACACTTCTCGCCACGTTTACCAAGTGTGCTTGCAAAGTATGCGGGTACTTCGGTGGGAACCAAGAACTTCTCGTTCTCTGGCCAGCCATATGCCTTCTTGGCGAGTTTGATTTCTTCATCGCCCAATGGTGCACCGTGTGCGCCATGCGTGTTGGCTTTGTTCGGCGCGCCGTAGCCGATGATGCTCCGCACGACAATCAACGTTGGCTTGTCCGTGCAAGCTTCAAAGTTAGCAAGGGCTTTAGCGAGGGCCTCGGTGTCGTTGGCATCTTCAACGCGGATCGTGTTCCAGCCCAAACCTTCAAAACGGCGGGCTACATTCTCACTGAATGCAAGGTCTGTGTGACCTTCAATAGTGATGCCGTTATCATCATAGATCCAGCACAGATTCGATAGCTTTAAGTGGCCGGCGAGCGAGGCCGCTTCGTAGGCCACGCCTTCCATCATGTCGCCATCGCCACACAGAGCATAAGTGTTGTAGTCGAACAAATCGAAGCCAGGCCGATTGTAGTTGGCGGCCATCCACTTCGAAGCAATCGCCATCCCTACGCTATTGGCGACACCTTGGCCAAGCGGTCCAGTGGTCGTTTCAATACCTGCTGCTTCGCCGAATTCCGGGTGCCCAGCACAAGGACTGTGCAATTGCCGGAAGTTCTTCAGATTGTCGAGCGTTAGCGAGGGGCGTTCGAGCACCTTGCCATGATGGTCCGTGGCCTTGATGCCGGACAGGTGAATCATCGAGTAAATCAGCATCGAAGCATGGCCGCAACTGAGCACAAATCGATCGCGATTGGGCCAAAGCGGATTGCTTGGGTTGTATCGCATCGAGCCGGTCCAGATCTGGAACGCGACTGGCGCTAGAGCCATGGGAGTGCCAGGATGCCCACTATTGGCTGCCTGCACGCCGTCCATGCTGAGGGTTCGGATGGTATCAATCGCCAACTTTTCGATGCTGCCAACGGCTGGGCTCATAACTTCTCTTTTCATGCTTTTTCGTAGAGTGTCTGCAGTTTCTTTGGGGGCCGAAGATACCCTGAAACGCTCAGTTTCGCAACGAGACGGGCGTGGCTTGGGACCATTGTCCCGAGCTTCTTGGGCTGCCAGTCAATTGCTCAGGCATAATGACCTGCTCAAGTCGCTCGTTTAGCTTCGATCTGCAGCGTTTCGAGCAACTGAAGGGCCTGGACGGGAGTCATCTCGCCGATGTTCAAGCCGCGCAGGCGGTCGACCACCGGATGCTCACCGAAATCGAACAGTGTCAGTTGAATCGGCGAATTGGCTTTCCGGCGTGGGGGCGTAATTTTAGAATCGCCGCGAGTGTTCAAGTGATCCGATTCCAGCTGTGTCAGGATGTCTTTCGCGCGTTCGTTGACATTGCGTGGAATACCTGCCAAGCGGGCCACGTGAATCCCGTAGCTCTTGTCGGCACCGCCTGCGATTATGCGATGCAGGAACACAATGTTCTCGTCCCACTCCTTAACCGCGACGTTGAAATTGCGCACTCGCGGCAACGACTTATCAAGCTGCGTGAGTTCATGATAGTGAGTCGCAAACAACGTTCTGGCTCCAAGCACGTCGTGCAGGTGTTCGACAATTGCCCAAGCCAAACTCAGCCCATCATAGGTGCTTGTGCCGCGACCGATTTCATCTAGGATCACCAGACTGCGGGAGGAAGCTGTATTGAGAATCCTGGCCGTCTCGACCATTTCCACCATGAACGTACTTTGGCCGCGCGACAGCTCGTCGCTTGCCCCGACTCTTGCAAAGATCCGATCCGCAATCCCAATCCGAGCTCGACGGGCCGGCACAAAACTTCCCAGCTGAGCCATTAAGGTAATCAGGGCAACTTGTCGGATGTAAGTGCTTTTGCCTGCCATGTTGGGGCCTGTGATCAACATAATAGTTCCATGTTGACCACCGACGTGACAATCATTGGGTACGAATGTCCCCTTCGATTGTGTAACATCGAGTACCGGGTGACGACCTTCGACAATCTCCAACTCATCGGAGTCCACCATCTCGGGGCGGACATAGTCCTGGCGTTTAGCAAGCTCCGATAAACCCGCCAGCACATCGAGCTCCGCCAAGACCAGCGAATTCTGCTGGAGTTCGTTCAAGTGCTTACCAACTTCGTCACGCAGCCGACCGAAGAGTTCGACCTCCAACATGAGAGCTTCGTCGTCGGCTGAGATTACTTTTGTTTCGTACTCTTTCAACTCTTCGGTAATGTAGCGTTCGGCGTTCTTGAGCGTCTGTTTGCGAATGAAGTGTGCAGGAATCTTCTCGCGGTGCGTGTTGGTTACTTCCAAGTAATAGCCAAACACTTTGGTGTATCCGACTTTGAGGCTTGTGATACCGGTCAGTTCGATTTGGTCGGCTTGGTATTGGGCAATCCATTGCTTGCCACCGGAGGCGAGATTACGGAGCTCATCCAGTTTGTTGTTGAATCCATCGCGAATAAAGCCGCCATCGCGCAAGTGGAGCGGGCAATCTTCATTGAGCGCCAACAGCAACTTGTCGCGCAGCGATTCGCACAGCAGCAGGTGCTGCTCGAGTACATTCAGTCGCTGGCTGCGGCGTGCGGCGAGCAGCGCTTTCAGCTTGGGCAACTGCGCTAAGGTCCACCCGACTCGTCGCAGATCGCGCGGACTGGCTCGACCCGTTGCGACTCGACCGAGCAAACGCTCGAGATCATAGATGTTGCTAAGGGCTTCACGCACGCCAGCCCGCAAGCGATTGTCGCTGAGCAGTTCTTCGATGGCGCCGTGCCGAGCGTTAATCTCGTCGATATTGGTCAGTGGATTTGCGATCCATGAAGCGAGCAATCGCGCGCCCATGGACGTGCTGGTCTCGTCGAGCACACTCAGCAGTGACCCTTCGCGACTGCGGTCGCGCATTGTATGTGTGATCTCAAGGCTACGACGGGTAGCGGCGTCGATCTCCAAGGTGCGACCCGTGCGATAGGGGAGCAACTGACGCAGGTGTCCGAGCGATGTTTTTTGCGTCTCTTGCAAGTATGCCAGTACTGCGCCGGCCGCACCGATGGCTGGTGAATCGTGTTCCGTGTCCCAGCCCATACCATCAAGGTTGGCAACTTCGAAATGTCGGCACAGTTGACGCGTGGCTTCTTCGGCACCAAACTGCCACGCAGGCCGCAAAGTGACCGCCCAGTCATAACTTTGGCCGCGTGACATCAAGCCGTCATCGTCGCGAATCAACACTTCTGACGGTTCTAGCCTCGCAAGCTCATCGAAGATCCGCTTGCGTGAGAACAATCCTGCTTCAAAGCGACCGGTCGACAACTCCGCCCAAGCGACGCCAACAACGGTATCCTCATTTGCATTCGCTGCCACTCCAGGCTTGAGCGAATACACCGCCACCAAGAGATTCGTGTGCAAAGGGTCGAGCAAGGCTTCATCGGTCAACGTTCCGGCGGTTACGATGCGAGTGACTTCGCGGCGTACGATCCCTTTGGCTTCACGCGGATCTTCCACTTGATCGCACACCGCAACTCGATAACCCTGTCGGATCAGTTTTGCCAAATAGCCTTCGAGCTGATGGTAGGGAAAGCCCGCCATTGGCACTGGGTTCTCGCCTTTGTCGCGAGTCGTGAGTGTCAGCCCCAATACCTTTGCACAGGTCTTGGCATCGTCATGAAACACTTCATAGAAATCCCCCATGCGAAACAGCAAAATCGCATCGGGACAAGCCGCTTTAGCGTCTTCATATTGACGCATCATGGGCGAAAGGTTCATGCTTTACATTCAAAACGTGGCGGTGATCGAAGACGCTCAGGTGTTTTCCTGGAATTAGGTGTTTTCCCAGAAACACACTTGTCTGAGAGTATCTACAATCGCGGAGTAGAATCAAGGTGACTGGCGAAGAGGCACTGGCAATACCATCTCGATAACTGGGAAAAGAGCGATGAAAGCGACGATCCTCATCCTGCTGTTGATTGCATGCCCTGCATATGCTTCGGAACCTTCGCTCGATAAAGTCGAGGTCTTTCCAGCGGGCATGAATGGGATTGCGCTGTATCGCATTCCAGGTATGGTGGTCACTCCTCGCGGGACGGTGCTCGCGTATTGCGAGGCTCGCAAAGATAGCAAGTCGGATTGGGGTGAGATTGAAGTCCACTTGCGGCGCTCAACCGATGGTGGCAAAACGTGGGCGCCTCCGAAGCACATTGCGAATCTCGCCGAACGCATTGAAGGCAACCCGCGCAAGCCGACAGGTGGTGAGCGCGAACAAACCGTCAATAACCCAGTTGCGATCGTCGATCGAATCACGGGCTATATCGACTTCCTGTACTGTGTCAATTATGCTCGCTGCTTCTCGATGCGCAGTCAAGATGATGGTCTAACATGGAGCACACCGACGGAGATCACTGCTACGTTTGAACCGTTTCGGGCCAAGTATCCATGGAAAGTGATTGCGACTGGACCAGGGCATGGTATTCAACTAAAGAGCGGGCGATTGGTCGTGCCGATTTGGCTTGCTTATGGCAAAACGGGCGATCATGCACCTTCCGCATCAGCAACCATCTATAGCGATGATCACGGCAAAACCTGGAAAGCGGGCGAGATTGCTGTGCCTGACGAAGGCGAATTCGGCGACCCCAACGAAACGATGATCACCGAGCTGGCGGATGGCCGCGCGATGTTGGTGACTCGCAGTGTTTCCAAATCCAATCGGAAACTGATCACAACCAGCCTCGATGGCGCGACGGGTTGGACCACGCCCGCGTTTCATCCGCAGTTGTGGGAACCGATCTGTATGGCAAGTATCATTTCGCATCCATCGAAAAGTGGTACGCTGATCTTTTCGAATCCACATAGTTTGGGACTCGACAAGTCAGGTAAGGAGATCCCAGCCGGACGAGGCAAGCGCCAGAATCTTTCGATCAAGCTAAGTCGCGATGATGGAGAGACTTGGCCGATCAGCAAGACGCTGGAATCTGGCCCTAGTGCTTATTCCGATTTAGCGGTCTTGAATGATGGAACTATCCTCTGTCTTTACGAAGGCGACAACACAATTCGCTGTGCCCGATTCAATCTCGACTGGTTGATGACTGAACCTTAGTTGTTCAAGTCACCCGTGCATACCCACTGAACTAAACCCACCACTGCCCACCTAGAGTCTCGAGTACACCATGTTAAGAACTAATCTGTTCGTGCTTGCTGTTGCCTGGTCCCTGTGCTGCGTCTCCACTTTTGCTGCTGATCCGAAACCGCCGAAAGGCTTTCGCGCCTTGTTCAACGGGAACGATTTATCGGGATGGTACGGTTGGAATCCGCATGAGTCGGAAAAGCTATCCGGTGACAAGAAGGAAGCCAATCTTAAGAAGCAGCGCGAAGAGTTCGCGAAGCACTGGAGAGTCGAAGATGGAGAATTGGTAAACGTTGGAACTGGTCCCTATGCTACCACGGAAGAAGAGTTTGGTGACATTGAGTTGCTCATCGAATACAAAACGGTTGCGGGGGCAGACAGTGGTATTTACCTTCGCGGTACGCCACAAGTTCAGATTTGGGACAAGAATCAGAAGTTCGATCCGAAGAACCCAAATCGCAAACCCCATCAAGGTTCTGGTGGGCTGTTCAACAACACGCCCAACACACTTGGTCGAGACCCGCTTGCGGTAGTCGACAAACCGTTCGGTCAGTGGAATACACTGAAGATCCGGCAAATAGGCGCGAGGACTTGGGTGACACTCAATACTCGCTTGGTCGTTGATGGCGCCGTCATGGAGAACTTCTGGGACCGTTCGCAGCCACTGGCAGCTAAAGGGCCGATCATGCTGCAAACTCACGGCGGTGAGATCCGCTGGAGAAACATCTTTGTGCGTACCATTGGCGAAAAAGAAGCTCGGGCGACGCTTGAAAAATCTCCCGAGTTGCCGAATCCGACGCACTATGATGTCGCCTATGGTCAACATCCCAAACAGATCTTGCACTTCTGGCAAGCCAAGTCGGACCGCCCAACCCCCGTTTTGCTTTTCATTCATGGAGGTGGCTGGAACGCTGGAGGGCGACTGAATGGGTTAGCCGCCATGTTGCCGAAAATGTTGAGCGAAGGTGTTTCGGTTGCGTCGGTCGAATATCGCTTCATTGCCGAAGCCACAGCGGATGGTGTGGTACCACCTGTCAAAGGTCCGTTGCACGATGCGGCTCGCGCGCTGCAATTGATCCGCAGCAAATCGAGCGAATGGAATATCGACAAGACGCGGATTGCGGCTAGTGGCGGTTCGGCGGGTGCATGCACTTCCCTGTGGCTCGCTTTTCATCCCGAATTGGCCGATCCACAAAGCGCTGATCCCGTGTCTCGCGAATCGACGCGTTTGCTGTGTGCGGCGGTAACTGGTGCGCAAACAACGCTCGACCCCAAACAGATGAAGGAATGGACTCCTAACAGTCGTTACGGTGGACATGCGTTCGGCTTCACCGGCGATGCTTCGCAAAAGCTCTCTCAGTTCGACGAATTCTTGGCCAAACGCGATACCATCCTTCCTTGGATCGAGGAGTATTCACCGTATGCCCTGGTCAGTTCCGATGACCCGCCTGTTTACCTTTCTTATTCAACACCTCCAGCGCTTGGCCAAGACCAAAAAGATCCAACACACACCTCCAACTTTGGCGTCAAGTTGCAGGAGCATTGCCGTGAAGTAGGTGTTAACTGCGAACTGTATTATCCCGAGGCTGCCGACGCGAAACACGACTCGGTGCAAGGTTTCTTACTTGAGAAACTTACCAATCCTGGGTGAGCGTTCTGACGGTACTCATTTTGGCTATGGCAAAACAACGAATTCGGAAAGTCAAGCAATTGGCGACGTTTTTTTGCTTAGATCTCACTGTATTAGATCTCACTGTATTGGTCCGAAAACCGAGTCGCAACGTTGGAGCCTTTCATAGAAGAACTTGTCGGATGGTGGAGCCCGTCGGGCATTACTCTATCCAAAGCATCCAAACAGTTTGATGTATTTGAGTTAGCCCAGTGTTAGTTAGCCCAGGTGTTAGTTAGACCAAGGTGCAGTCAGCCCAGGTGCAGCTAACGCGAGATGTAGTTGAGGGCGAGTCATGACAGTCGGAAACGAAGATTCGCAACTGCCCTTTGAAGTGGGTAAGAGAATTGACGCTGTCTGCGATCGATTCGAAACCGAAATGCGACTTGGGACGCAAGTTAGCATTGAGGAGTTCCTGAGCGAAGTCGCAGCCAGTGATCGACCCTATCTGCTTCGGGAGCTGATTACTCTCGAAGTTGATTACCGTTGCCGAAATGGCGAAGTGCCTGCGGCAAGTGAGTACAAGCAAAGGTTTAATGAAATCGAGATCGACTGGTTGGCGGCATTGATTGATCGCCTGTCTCGAATGGCCAAGCAGAAAGAGGTTGTTTTCCCACCAACCATTAATCGAACTGATCAGACCTTGGGCTGGGAACAAGACCAAAAGATTCATTACTTCGGTGACTACGAACTGCTGTCTGAGGTTGCACGAGGAGGTATGGGGGTAGTCTACCGTGCACGTCAACTCAGCTTGGACAGGATCGTTGCGATCAAACGCGTCTTAAGCGGAAATCTGGCGACAGGTGCTGAAATTGATCGGTTTTATGCTGAAGCCAGGATGGCAGCGCAACTGGACCATCCGAATATCGTGCCGCTCTTTGAAGTCGGCAATCACGATGGACATCACTACATATCGATGGGGTTTGTGGATGGAGCGAACCTCGATCAACTAACATCCGACGTGTTGCTCGAACCACGCAAAGCTGCGGACATTATGCTGACTGTCTCGAAGGCAGTGCAGTATGCACACGATCACGGCATTATTCATAGGGACCTAAAGCCGTCAAACATCCTCATCGACAAGTCTGGAAATCCAAGAATCACGGATTTCGGCTTAGCCAAGCAATTGGATGACAAACACAATCAGACCGAATCAGGTCAGGTATTAGGCACGCCAAGTTACATGCCACCAGAACAGGCAGCTGGCAGGACGAACGCGGTTGGTCCACATTCCGATGTTTATGCGCTGGGGGCTGTCTTATATGCTCTGCTCACCGGCCGACCACCTTTCAAGGGAGCAAGTGTACTTCATACTCTTAATGACGTCTTAGCCAAGGAGCCTGTCCGCCCCAAACAGCTCAATGCGGGTATTCCGAAAGACCTTGAGACAATCGTCTTGAAGTGCCTGGAGAAATCGATCCCCAAGCGATATGCGACTGCGGACGCCTTGGCCGATGAGTTGCAGAAGTTTTTGGAAGGCAGGCCTATCGCAGCTCGTCCGATTGGAAAACTTAACCGAGGTTGGCGTTGGTGCCGTCGAAACCCAGTTGTTGCTTTGCTGCTGGGCCTGCTTGCGACCTCACTGGTCAGCGGAACATTGATTTCTAGTTGGTATGCATGGAGCAATAGTCGGCTTGCGGCTTCTGAGTCCAATGCGAGGCTCATTGCGGAGGGCCAGCGAGATATTGCGCAAGGCCTCAATGAAATGGTGACAAGGGACATTCTTGGGCAGGTAGATATTTGGAATCAAGCTGAAACGGAAAGTAGCGTAAATCCTAACATCACAGTCCAAGCGACCTTGGATCGGTCGGCATCTAAAGCAGGGGAGCGATTTGCAGGACGGCCCCAGATTGAAGCTGCAGTGCGCCGAGCTTTGGGCTCTGCCTATTTTGCACTTGGCGAATATGACAAAGCCATTCGGCAGCTTGAGCTTTCGCTGAATTTGGCTTTGGTGTCACCCAGTCAAATCCAGGATGAAGATAAGGCGAGAGTCGAAGCGCAATACCTGCTTGCGAAGAGCCTTTGGTTATCGCAGCGTGCACAAGATGCCGATCGTGTCTTTCGTTCCGGCCTCAAAGACTCGATCGAAAAGCTAGGCCCAAATTCGCGAGAACGCTTGATCCTACAATCCTCCCTGGCATTCATTCACTTGGGGCGAGACACGGAAGCCATGACACTCCTGGAAGAACTGGTGCCGATTGCGAATGAGCACTTTCGACCTCAAGACATCGATGTTCTACACTTCAAGAATACACTCGGTTTGGCGCAACAAATGGCCAACAACATGCCTAGCGCGCTGGCAACATTTACAGAGGCCCATGCCCAAGCCCAAGCCACGCTCGGCGAGAAAAATCCGCTTACCATGATGTTGTTGAACAATCGAGCTCGCTGGTATCTGGTGAACCAACAGCCATCTCAGGCGCTAGAAATCTTTCAACAATTGGAGCCATTAGTTTCATCGCAACTTGGCCCGAACAATCCCAATACCGTCTTGACCAAATGCAACCTCGCTTACTGCTACTTGAAGGTTGGAGAGTTTAGCAAGTCTGTTGATTTGCTTCAAAAAGTAGTGCCTGCCATGCAAGCTGGGCTTGGTCCCAATGCCGCACAAACGCGTGAAGCGAAGCTAGCCCTTGCAAAGGGACTGCGACAATCAAACAGGCTTGAGGAAGCGACATCGCTCTACTACGAACTCTGGGCGTCCTTAAGTCCTAACCAAACTCCGCCCGAGATAGTAGGAGGGCTCGTAGCACCAGCTGCTGCACGTTTGCAGAACAACAGCCAATCGTCGCAATTGGCGGCCCTAGTGAAGGCGTTCCAAGAAACACTAGCCGAATCATCGGAAAACGGCGACGCGATCCAAGCTACGGAATCAGAAGCGCTTGCAAGTATCCTGTTGGCCCGCAGAGAATTGGACGTGGCTGAAGAGTTGGCCAATCATGCAGTTGTTACGCGAAATAGGATTTCTGCCAGCGACTGGAAAAGCAAACTAGCTGAATTGCTGTTAGCTGAAGTACTGTTGAAACGCGGGCAGAACGAGCGCGGGCTGAGTCTAATCACGCGGGCAACCGACGATCTAAAGAAAGATCTCGCGACCCTGCCACCTGAAAATCAGACGCTCATTAAAGCCAGAATTGAATCAGTCCTAGCGAGCATGAAAGAAGTTGGGTTGGATGCCGAGGGCCAGAACGTCCGCCGAGGCCTCTAGTCTGACTGGCAGTAGCAACTCTTCCGTTTTGGGGTTGGAAAGGGCGGGTGAGTACCCGCGCCGTACAACAAGACGCGAAATTCTTCCAGCAAAACCACCTTCAGAGCAACCCAAATTTTTGTAAATCCCCAACCCTCGGCCATTTTGTGACCTACGATTCAAATTGAGACGAGAAGCGCTTCAGGAGAAGCGGCGATACGCGTAATTGCCCCTACGACGATCGCAACGGTTAGATGGACTGTATGGCTATCTTCTCGCTTAACGTGTTCTGCAACATGCGTTAGTCGACTTTGTAGGGGCAACCACTATGATCCGCTTGAACGGAAAACTTGTTCGAGAAACTCGAAGAGCCGCAATTCTAACTCTCTTTGTAATGCTCTTGCCCGTCTTGTTAGTCATGCTGGGATTCTCCGTCGACATGGCTTACATGCAGCTCGTGCAGACCGAGATGCGACTCGCTTCAGATAACGTCGCCAGGGTGGCCGCGGATAACCTCTCTCGCTTTGAAGATGAAGCCCAAGCGATTGCCGCCGGAGTTGGCGTCGCTGATGACTTTACCGTTGCAGGAAAACCACTGCGACTAAGTGCGAGCAACTTCGATTTTGGCCGTGCTTCGGCCGGCGTTTCTGGCGCATTCCTTTTCGACACGAACGGGACCCCGCCCAACGCGGTTCGAGTCAACGCGGCGAGAAACCCCACAAACCCTGACGGCACTGTCCCGCTGTTCTTCAGTCGCCTCGTGGGCAGCCCAGAGTACTCACCTGAGGTCTCAGCTACGGCAGCGTTTGTGAATGTGGACATTTGTTTGGTGCTCGATCGATCAACCAGCATGAAGTTCACGGTCACATCAACCGAATCAGGCATGTCCACCAGTGACCGCAGATTCTGTCGAGCACCCCCATCGAATTCTCGCTGGGCCGCGCTTGATTCAGCAGTCAAAGTGTTCACCAGTGTTCTAAATAACAACACATCGGACGAGCAGGTGAGCATCGTGACCTTCGGCAGCGACATCAATAACGTTGTACCAGGACTATGCGGACGCTTACCAGCCGCGACGGTCGACATGCAACTTTCCACAAACCTGAGTGCGGCCGATGGAACGATTAACACGCTTTCGAATAGTGTGTGGAATGGGAACACGGAGATTGCCTCAGGCATTTTGCTTGGTACTCAGGAGCTAACTAGCGCTAGGACCAGACGCCTGGCGGATAAGGTGATGATCGTTTTGACCGATGGATATCCGACTGCCGGCGACGCTGTGGCGGCTGCTGCTGCGGCTGCAGCACAGAAGATTGTCGTGTATGCGATCACCTTTGGACCGGACGGGGATCAAAACCACATGCGCAACGTGGCTGCCGCGGGCAGAGGTGAACACGCCCATGCGGCCGACGAAGCTACCTTGAAGGAGATCTTCAAACGCTTCGCTGCCAAAGCGACAATCCTGGTGCAATAGCTAACTAGTGCTCTGTTCACATTAGATTTTGGGGTTAGGCACATTAACCGATGTGCGTTAGCACCGGTTTCCGCAATGTGAAAACCGCGGCTAACGCCGTGCGGTTAATAGCACTCGAGTGCGATCAACCCAAAAATCTAATCTGGACAGAGCGCTAG
>JANRMD010000561.1:0-36297 GCA_033761895.1 Pirellulaceae bacterium
TTGCTATTTTAATTTTAATTTTTTATTCTTTGGCTGTTTTATTTACTATGAACGTTGCCCTTTCGTTCACCCGCGGCGCGCGCCCTCGCGCCGACGGCTCACTAAATCAACAGGCCACTAGCGCCGTCGGCTCACCGTGCCGCAGTCATTCAACCGACCGCATGACTAATAGGCTGCTGCGATCATTGAGGACGTCACCAACGCGTCCTCAACGGCACGCCGGCGCTTACTTCCGGCGAGCAAACCAATAGAGCACGCAACCCATAATCGCAAAGCAACCTACGCCAAACAATTGATATCCGACGTGCCCAGCGTGCTCTGCTGGAACTCCCACCGACTGAACCAAACCTGACAGCAGGTTGCTAAGTGGTCCCTCGGCGCTCACTTTCTCGAGGAACTTGGTTACCCCTTCGTTCACCGATAGCAGAGCAATGACCACGCCTGCCAGCGCTCCTCCAGCCACCAGACCGGTCGCGAACAAACTGCCCTTGCCGAGTTCATCGTCCACATGCTCGCCGGCGGCCGCTGGTTTGCCGCGGTTCTTCATCCAATCTGCGGCGCCTCGAATCACACCACCGATCCAAATCGGCAAAGTTGTCGCCAAGGGCAAGTAGAGACCTACGGCAAACGAGAGGCTCTTGATACCACACAGTTCCATCGTGATCGAAATGAAGCACCCCGCTAACACGAATTGCCAGTCGAGGTTGAAAGACAGCAGACCCTTGATCAGCGTTGCCATCAGTGTTGCTTGCGGCGCGTTGTACGTTTCTCCGATGGCATGCTGAATACCATTCTCGAGCATTTTAGCAGTCGGAGTGTCGAGGTATTTGACGGTAAAGCCAATCACCAACGATGAAACAATAACGCCGATAAACAGTGCTAACTGTTGATACATCGGAGTTGCCCCGACGAGATAGCCGGTCTTCAAATCCTGGCTGGTTGCACCTGCGTTAGCGGCCGCGATGCACACCATGCTGCCCACAACTAGGGCCATCGGCTCGTAAAAGGTGCCGGTCCAACCCATGCCGATGAACACCAGCGACGTTCCCATGATGGTGGCGATGGTCATCCCCGAGATAGGACTGTTCGACGAACCGATGATACCAACGATACGACTGGCGACGGTCACGAAAAAGAAACCGAAGATGATGACGAGCAAGCCGATCATTAGCTTGTTCATCATCGAATCACCAGGAAGTCCAGGGAGGATGGCCATCAACCCAATCAAGACCAGACTGCCGATGAGAACGACGAAAATCGAGAGATCCTTTTCCGTTCTGGCTCGGTTGGCCGCCACACCTTGGGTTAGAGAGCGAAAGGCTTCCAAGAATGAAGCTACAATTGTGGGCATTGTCTTGAGCAGCGTGATGAAGCCAGCCGCTGCAACTGCTCCCGCACCAATTTGACGGATGTAAGCCCGGTAGATGGCGTTCGCTGAGTCAGCGAAGACTTTTGTGTCGGCATCCCATCCGAACTTGGCGGGAGCCATACCTAGTTTTGTGAGTTGATTTGCAATAGTTTCTTGAGGGACCAATGTTGCGAGCAACGGTGTTAACGCGAACGCAGCGAACACTCCGCCAGCGACGAGAATGCCGGCGATTTTCGGTCCAATGATGTAGCCGACTCCCAAGTATTCAGGAGTAATCTCGCCTGCAACGGAAGCCGACGGTAAGTACTTGTTGCTCAGTGAAGTCACATACCGCGGCGTCTCAGCAATTAGGTGCACAACCTTCTGAAGCATGGCATAAACGATGGCAAAGCCGAGTCCCAGAAAAGCGGTCTGTGCCAGGCTGCCCCCTTTTTCGCCCGCAATCAACACTTGAGCGCAAGCGGTTCCTTCGGGGTAAGGTAAGGTGTCGTGCTCCTTGACGATCAATGGACCTCGCAGAGGAATCATCATCAACGTCCCGAGGATACCTCCAAAAACCGCAATCATCATCACCGTTCCAACTTCGAAAAAGTCGGCACTGGCTTTATCGCTTAGGAAGATGAAGGCAGGCAGTGTGAACACGACGCCCGCAGCAACGCTTTCGCCCGCCGATCCACAAGTCTGGATGATATTGTTCTCAAGGATCGTCGTTCCCAGGAACCGCTTACCGATCGAGATCGCAAGTACCGCAATCGGAATGGAGGCCGAAACTGTCAAGCCCGCTTTGAGGGCCAGGTAAACTGTAGATGCGCCGAACAGAATACCGAAGATCGAGCCGACAATGATCGCCTTGGCGGTGAACTCGGCGACTGAGTTGTCTGATGGTGAGATGTAAGGCTGCGCAGTACTTGTTTCGACTGCATCCGATTTTGCCATGTTGTCCCTTCGCTGTATGCGACTCTTGCTGTGCCGTTCAAAGCACCAACTTGTTTCCTTCAAACTGTGGCGAATTGCTGGCCATCCAGGCCCCGTGGGCAAATTGTCATCCGATTCGATGCCAACTGCAACAGCCTGTCCGCGTAATACAGGAAAGAAAAGCCGTCGTTCGGCAGCGGCCTTGTACTAACAATTCGCAACAATGCTTCTGCTGCATCCAGATTAGATTTTGAGGTAGCGGAATGCGTCAGGCTTGTTGACTATTGGGTAGCGGAAACCGTCTAGAAATTCAAAGCAAGTGATTTCCTGCCATTGCCTGTCGACGTCCCGGTCCGCTGGTCCGGTTTTCTGGAGCGCGGACGTCCTCGTCCGCTGAACCCGCCGCTAATGCAAACACAACCCGTTTCAGGCTCGTTGATTACTGGGTAGCGGAAGCCATCAAGGACTCACGCGCACGCAATGCTTGACGCATTCCGCGACGAGATAACTCGAAATTCCTCAAGCGTTTCGAGAGTACTGCGGTTCTCGAAAGCCTTGACGGCTTGTTGATTTAATTGTGATACGGGCAGTGTGAGCCGACGGCGCTAGCCGCGGGCGACCGAAGGAGCAATCGTTCATCCCTTATAAACCCGCCAATGCAGAATGACCACGAGTTCAACTTGCATTGGCACGAGCCAAATCCAAGCACGCACCAAACTTCGAGGCCCGCGGCTAGCGCCGTCGGCTCACAAAATCAACTCCGCTGCCTCATTGAATCGCGGGAATCGAAATAGCTCATTAGCCCCGAAATCTGTTGTGTGCAGAGCGCAAGGGGGTATTTTGAGCTTCGCAGCGGCATTGGGTTCTTGGTAAGCTGTTCGATGAGGCAGCGTTGGAATGCTAGCAGCCAGATAAGCGAGGATAGTGTGCGTCAAACTGTGAAGTCGCTCTGTTGTTTATTGGCGTTGCTGACGATGTTGTCGTCCTTCATGTCGCCTGCGATCGCTCAGCCACCTGCTGGCGTGCCGTCGACGCCTCAAGCCGGGCCAGCTCTGTTTCCGTTTGAGCCACAGAAGACCGCAGATCGCAAGGTGCTCGCCTTGCCCGCGTCGCATAGCAATACCGTGGGTGATTTTGCTTCGCCGCAACTGATCATGTGGCTGACGACGATGATTCGCGAGAACTTGCCGCCCACCTACGAGGACAACAAGAAATGGGGGCTTCAGAAAGAGGTCTGGGATGGTGTTGAAATCTGGCGCGAAGGCCGCCATCTTGAAACCAAACGCAAAAAGAAGCTGGTCAATGCGGGCACGTGGACGAAGTATCGAGTCGAATTTGTGGAGCCCGACAAGAATCTGCATATCGAGTTTCAGCAACTACAATCGCTGCCCGATGGTCGCATCGCGTTTAGCGTTTCCGTCGAAGCCTTGTTGGATGTGTTTGGCCGCATGAGTCAATGGGTTCGCGACGTGCAAGTGATCAGTTTAAGCGTCAATGCTGATGCGACGTGCAAGATGACCATGAGTGGCACGGTTAAGTTTCAACTCAATCCGCTCAAGCTACCGCCCGACGTGATTATCAAGCCCCACGTCGATCATGCCGCGGTGGAGCTTAGCCATTTCCGTGTACGTCGCGTTAGCCAAATCGGCGGCGACTTCGCCAAGGCACTAGGCGAAGGAGCACGCGGTGCGATCGACAAGAAAATCGAGGAGACGAATGAGAAACTTGTCGACAAAATCAATAAACAAATCGAAAAGCAGCAGTCGAAGATGGTCTTTTCTATGCAAGACTGGCTGCAGTCCAAACTGCCCGTGCCGAAGTGAGGCTTGGGTTTGCAATATCAGCCGGAACGCGCTAGCCCGCTAACGTCCGGTTTTCGCCGCGGGAACCGGTGCTAGTGCACTGCGGCTAATCCTAACATCTAAGTTTGACGCTACACTTGTGCTCTGTCCACATTAGATTATTGGGTAGCGGAATGCGTCAAGGCTTTCGACGTCCCAGTCCGCTGGTCCGGTTTTCTGGAGCGCGGACGTCCTCGTCCGCTGAACCCGCCGCTTATGCAAACACAACCCGTTTCAGGTTCGTTGATCAATGAGTAGCGGAAGCTGTCAAAGGTTTCGTGAGCTACCACAGAGCACTCTCGAAAGCCTTGAGGGCTTGTCGATTATTGGGTAGCGGAAGCTGTCAAGGCTTTCGAGAGCCACCGCAATACTCACGAAATGCTTCACGCATTCCGCTACGAGATTATCCGAAATGTTTGACGGCCTCCGCTACTTCATTGAATCGAAGGCATCTTGTTTCGTCAGGCTTGAGGTCAATCCAAAGTACGCTCGGGACAATGGTCCCAAGCTACGAACGAGGTTAGGCACATTAACCGATGTGCGTTAGCACCGGTTTCCGCAATGTGAAAACCGCGGCTAACGCCGTGCGGTTAATTGCACTCGAGTGCGATCAACCCAAAAATCTAAGTTGGACGAAGCACTAGCAGGCTAATGGCTAGAAAGTCTGGGCTAAGAGATCTACAATCTAGCATCTACTTTCTAGCATCCAAAAAAAGGGCCCTGCGATGGACGATCTAACTCGGCGTGATTTTCAGCGGCATGGTCTCGGAGCTCTACTAACTTGGTCGTTGCTCGATACCCTTTTTTCACGCGACGCATTCGCTCAAGAGGTAAAGCCACTTGCGGCTCAGTGGCTGGCTGAGCTGAATACTTGGAGCGCTGATCTAAAAGGCAAGAAGCTCGATCAACTCCAATGGCAAAAGAAGGTCGAAGATCTGTACGCGACGGTTGACCTACCGGATTTGCTGAAGTTCTTGGACTTTGAAAAACTTGCAAAGAATGCGAAAGCGAATGACCGGGGCGAGACCAGTCTAAAAGCCACGTTGCCGAAGGTGGAGGGCTTGCCGACCGAGTTGGTGTTTGGACATCAGATTTTTGTGCTTGATAAAGATCGCTCGGTGGTCCCGCACGGACATGACAATATGGCAACGGCGTTCTTGATTCTGAAGGGCGATTTTCATGGCCGGCATTATGATCGGTTGGAGGACACGAAAGAACATATGATCATTACGCCAACCATCGATCGCGATTTTGGTCCCGGTGGTTGTTCGACGGTGACGGATGTCAAAGACAATGTGCATTGGTTCAAATCGAAATCGGACGCTGCCTTTATCTTCAATATTCATGTCATGAGTGTCAAACCTGGGCGGACAGGACGCGTCTACATCGATCCCAACGGTGAGAAGTTGGCAGGAGGTCGCATTAAGGCTCAGAAGATCGATCATACGGAAGCGAATAAGCTGTACGGTTGATCGTCAAGCTCGCTTTGAGGTTGATGGTTGAGCCTGACGATATCGAAGGAAGAGGGCGGTCTTGCGACTCTATCAGTTGTTCTACGTGACCGCCTTGATCGCTACTGCAGTGAACCTGTGGGGTTTGATCGGGATCGCCGTTGGGTGTGTGATTGCTGGCGCGTGGTACTATGTGTCGTTGGGAGAAAATCCGCAACGGCGTTATCGCGTCCTCGAAGTCATGCTGGTCGCAACGATCTTGTTTCTGTTCACCTGCTGCCTATTCCCAGGTGTTTCACATCCGCGCTCTGCAGCGAGGACGACGCAATGCAGAAATTGTGTAAAGAACATAGCCTTGGCATTGTTGAACTATGAGTCCGTTTGGAAGCAACTTCCGCCAGCCGTCACTTACGATGCTGGCGGTCGACCCATGCATAGCTGGCGGGTGCTGATATTGCCATACATCGAAGAAGATAAACTGTATCAGAGGTACTCGTTCGACGAACCTTGGAACGGGCCAAACAATTCCAAGTTATTGTCGCAAATGCCGCTGACTTTCCGTTGCCCCAGTTTGCAGGATCGCTCCGGGACCGACTTTAAGACCGGTTACCGTGTACTGCTGGGTGAGCGAACGTGTTTTCCACCAGATCGCTCGCGCAAATTGTCCGAGATTCGGGACGGTATGGCCAACACCTTGTTGCTGGTCGAATCGAATCAGCCAGTGCTTTGGATGGCGCCATCCGAGCCAACGGTGCAAGAGTATTTCCGCGAAATGCAACGTTGGTCGCATGTGAACACTCCGCATCACATTGAGACCTTGCTTGAGAGCTACGACTATGGTGGGACTTACGCGATGGTCGACGCGATGACTTATCTGGTTAATGCAACGACTGATGAGCGAGTCTTTGAGAAGATTGCCAACGTAGACGATGGTGCACTGACGGAAAGTGAACTCGAGATGCTGCAAATACACCGTGCGGGACCAAGACCGCGTTGGCAGGGTTACTTTGCGATCCTCGCGTTTTTGTTCTTCGCTGGTTTGCCCGCGTTTTGGTTGTTTCCAAGCAATAAACATCTTGCACAGCACGCGTGATGATGCCAAAAACGCTGGATTGGGGTATATTCGCAAGGTAAACAATGCGCAGTCTGGGTTAGCGAGCTATGTAGGAGTTGCTGTGACAGGTCAGTCGAAATCGGTGGAAAATGTGCCTTCTGACGAAGCGGCGTTGGTCCAACTCAGTACCGCACTGGTGGGTATCCGTTCACAACTAGAGCGAGTGATCGTTGGTCAGCAAGATGTGATCGAACAATTGCTGGTAGCCATGTTGGCTGGTGGGCATTGCTTGTTGGTCGGCGTCCCGGGCCTGGCAAAAACGCTGATGATTTCGAGTCTGGCGAAAGCGATTGCGCTCGAGTTCAATCGCATCCAGTTCACCCCCGACCTCATGCCAGCCGACATCACCGGTACGGAAGTGATTCAAGAGGACCGCAATACTGGGGCTCGCACGTTTCGGTTCATCGCTGGTCCGATCTTTGCTAACGTCATTCTTGCCGACGAGATCAATCGCACGCCGCCCAAAACCCAAGCTGCTTTGCTGGAGGCGATGCAAGAAAAACAAGTTACCGCAGGCGGTAATCGTCATGCTCTGCCGCGTCCGTTCTTCGTTCTCGCAACGCAGAATCCAATCGAGCAGGAGGGCACCTATCCATTGCCCGAAGCTCAATTGGACCGTTTCATGTTCAATGTCTTGGTCAAATACCCGAGTCAGGCGGACGAATTAGAAATTGTTTTGCGAACGACCAGCGACGTGTCTCAAGAACTGACTACGCAAATCAGTGGTCAGGAACTGCTCAGCCTGATGCATGTTGTGCGACGTATTGCCATCACCCCGCACCATGCGTTGCTGGCGACACAGTTGGCTCGACTCACCCGCCCCGATGATGATCAGGCAAGCGACCGCGTCAAGCGCTGCGTCCGCTGGGGGGCTGGTCCCAGGGCAAGTCAGTACATCGTGCTTGGTGCAAAGGCGCGGGCGGCGATGCATGGAAGCCCCGTCGTGCGTCGCGAAGACATCATTGCCGTTGCCCCGGCCGTGTTGCGTCATCGCATCAAGTTAAACTTCCAAGCTGAAGCGGAGGGTTTTTCGGTCGAGCAAATCATTCAGGAGATCATCCAAGAAGTGGATAAGTCGCTCGATTCGAGTCAGTCGCGTGATGGTATCGCAAAAGTGTTGCGAGCGTGAAAGCAATCGCGTGAATCAATTGCAGAAGTACTTTGATCCAGAAACGCTGGCGAGGATTCGGCCGCTGGGGTTGCGAGCGCGCACGCTGGTCGAAGGCGTGATGGCTGGTCTGCATCGCAGCCCATTGCGGGGGCACTCCATCGAATTCGCGCAGCACCGCGAATACGTCCCCGGAGACGATCTCCGCCAAGTCGACTGGAAAGTCTACGCGCGCAGTGATCGCTACTATCTAAAGCAATACGAAGACGAAACTAACCTGATCGCTTACTTGTTGCTCGACACCAGTGAGAGCATGCAGTATCGGGCCGCCAACAGTCCGCTAACGAAACTCGAGTATGCGCAGTTGGTGGTGTTTAGTCTGGCTTACCTGGTCATTACGCAACAAGACTCGGCGGGCTTGGCGACTTTCGCAGCAGAACTGAACGGCTGGTTGCCACCCAGTGGCAGTGCGAGTTACCTGGACGACATGATTCGTATGATGGAGGCCGCACCGACAGACCAACGGACTGACCTGCCGAAGATCGTGGAACTGGTGGCGCAGCGGTGCAGCAAGCCCGGAGTCATCGTGCTAGTCAGCGATCTGCTAGACGATCAGCAGCGATTGTTGACCGCTTTGAAAAGGTTGCGTTACCAGCGACATGATGTGATTGTCGTACATGTGCTCGACGAAAGCGAACTGACGTTTCCCTTCGATCGTTCGACGCGATTTGAGGGCCTGGAAGGCTTGCCTGAGTTGGTAACCGATCCGCTGTTGATTGGCGGCGCGTATCGACGAGCGATGGCAGCCTTCTGCACCGAGATTGAGGTTGGTTGTCAGCAATTGGGCGTTGACTATCATCGCATGAAGACGAACGAATCGTTAGCCGCGACTCTACCTCCCTTGCTCGCGCGACGTTTGGCGCAAAGGAGTTAGCGTGGCAATGAACGTAATTGGTCTAGCGGGTTTCGCCAGCGCTTGGATGTTGCTGTGGGGGGCGGCGGCAGCAATTCCAATCGTGTTGCATCTGCTCAACCGTCGTCGTCAGCAAACCGTTACCTGGGCTGCGATGCGGATGCTGTTGCAAGTCATCGAAAAGCAATCGAAACGAGTTCGCATTGAGCAGCTGCTGCTCTTGCTGCTCCGCACCTTGATTCTGCTGACCCTGGGCGTCTCGCTGGCAAGGCCTTACTTTGAACCCCAAGTCACTGGTGAAGCTGTCGCTGCCCAGCGCCCCTCGAGACTGTGGGTACTAGTGCTCGATAATTCTTATTCGATGGGTTACCGCGATGAACAAGGTACGCGGTTCGCCGCGGCGCAAGCACGGGCGATTGAAATTGCCCGCGCATCGCAGCGCGGTGATGCTTTTTGCTTGGTGACACTCTCCTCACCTTCGGAACCGGTAATCTATCGGCCAACCTTCGATACCGATTTTGCAATTGCGGCTGTGCAGAAAATCCGTCTGCTTGATTGCGGCGCGGACTTGGATCGCACGCTGACTCAAGTGAGTGAAATTGTTGCGGATGCAGCACGTAACCCCGATCTACCAACAGATATCCATATTGTCTTTCTTAGCGACTTTGGCCAAGACACATGGCAGGATGCGCTCGGCAGCGGTCGAAGTCAGCGACCACTTAAGCAATTGGCTGCGGCCCATACGCTGGCCTACGAGTCATTCCCTGCTGGTTCGAGTGCTGGGGCTACCAATGCTGGGTCGCCGAATAATGGACTGTCCAACGTTGCGATCATGGCGATGACAACGGGTGCGAGCAGGGCGCTCAAGGATCGTCCGCTGGACGTTGAGATTACGGTTACCAATTTTGGTGCGATGGAAGCCAAGCAAGTGCCACTGCAGTTGGCGGCCAACGGACAAACGGTGGCTTCGCAATTCATCGACTTGCCAGCTGGAGCCTCTCGAGTGGTGCATTTGAACGCGCAACCCAGTATCACCGGACTGATGACGATCGCTGTGAGTTTGCCTGATGATCGCTTGCCGGCCGACAATCAGCGGCAGAGCGTGATTGAGGTGCGCAGTGAATTCAAAGTGTTGTGCGTCGAGAATCCCTACTCCGATCCACGAATTCTCAAGGCCGCGTTGCAGCCACCGGTGGCTGGGCAATCGGCAATGCAAGTCACCACTACGACGCAGCTGGAATTGAACTCCGTGGAGTTCAGCGAGTTCGATGCCATCATCCTGAATGATGTAACCAACCTCACTGACACTGAGTTTGCTCAATTGACTCAGTTTGTTGATACGGGGCGGTCGCTGGTCTGTTTATTGGGGCAGAACACCGATGCCAACACGTGGAATACACTGTTAGGTAACGCGAAGAATCCCTTAGGCTTTCGATTGGTCGAGCCAGCGGAATTCGCAGACTGGCGTATCGATCCACTGGACTACACCAGCCCGATAGCTGCTCCGTTTGCTGCCCATCCCGATGCTGGATTGTTGACGACACCCATCTTCCGCTTTTGGAAAATTCAACTGGCCGAGAATGCTGTGGAACGGCCACAAATCGAACTGCAATTGCAAGACGCGGCTCCGTTGATTGTGCTCAACCGTTGGGGAAAAGGCCGAGTGGCAAGTCTGCTGAGCGCTCCTCAAACGGGAGCGATGCGTGGCGCCGTGGAACCGTGGAATGCAATGGCAACTTGGCCAAGTTTCCTGCCGCTGATGCAACAACTTGTGCAGGCCACTTTAGCCGATAGCGCCGCGCAGTTTAACTTGACGGTTGGGCAACCGCTCAGCGGGGCTCAACGCGCCACTGGGGATAAGACACTCATTAAGGTTGTTCGTCCGGATGGCAACGAAGTTGAACTGCTCGCCTCTGAGGTCGACGAGAATGGGTTGCGTTCCTGGAGCTATGCTGGCACGGCGAATCGCGGGATATACCAAGTTAGTATTGAGGGGAACGCGCCACGTCCCTTTGCCGTCAACCTGATTCCGAACCAGAGTGATTTGCGCTCGGTATCGGTCGATCAACTTCCCAAGTCGCAAGAGAAGGCTGGCGCACCCGTGGCTGCTAACCTAGAAAATGAGCCTGCCAATCCATCAAGTAGTCTGGTGCGGTGGTTGCTCGGGAGTTTGTTGGTCATGTTGCTCGCGGAGTCCTGTTTGGCATGGGCTCTTGGTCGGAGGCTGGCATGACGCAAACCGGTTCAGGGAATGTGGATACGCAAACGATGCCGCAGAGTGTTGAGTCGGTGTTGCACGCGGATTGGTCAATACCGCTGTGGTTGACGATCGTGATGGCGGTTGTGCTCTTGGCGATGGTCGGAGCGCTGTATCTTTATGAACGAGGGAGTGCTGGTCGCGGGGTGCGTCTGCTATTAACGGCGATTCGCTTCAGTCTGCTGGCGTTGGTGGTCTGGATGTGGGCGGGCTGGAGTTGGTTGCAATTTCGCAGCGATAAACCTGAGCTATTGATCCTGATCGATCGCTCGGCAAGCATGGAGACGCGCGATGTTCCATCCACATCGGTGGCTGGCAAAACGAGCACAACGCGAATTGCGACCGCGATGCAGATTCTCAAGTCGCTTAAACCGCGTGACCTCAGTCGCTTGGAACGCAACTATCAGATTCGGATGATGATGGTGGATGAAGCGGCTGAGCCAGCTAATTTTTCGTTGGAGACTATCAATGGTCTCGAACAAGTCACTGCATCTGGGCCTCAGTCGCGTTTAGGTGATTCGTTGTCAAGCGTGATTGGCAGTCAAGCGGGACGTGGGACAGCAGCGATTGTCTTCTTTTCTGATGGCATCAATACCAGTGGTTCGCCCCTTTCGGCTGCTGCTGCCCAGGCACGTGCGGCGGGTATTCCGATCTATGCAGTCGCCGCCGGACAAGAGCTCGCCTTGCCAGACGCGCGGCTGGCCGATCTACTGCTGGACGAAGCTGTTTTTCTCGGCGACCAAGTCACCATGTTAGTAACGGTTAGTGTTAGCGACGTGGATGATGCAAATCTAACGGTCCGCTTACGAGATCACAGCACCGGAGAAGTGCTCGATCAAAAGCCCGTCAAGCTGTCCAAGCAACACTCGCAACAACAACTCAGCATGGCTTTCATCCCCAAGAAGGCAGGTGAATTGACGCTGCAGTTGGACGTGAGCGAAGCGGCAGGGGAGACCAACCTTGAAAACAATGTGCTGCAGCGGACCATCCAGGTTCAGGATAAGACGCTGCGTGTCCTGTTGGTGCAGAAGCAGCCAAGTTTTGAGTTTCGATTCTTGAAGAACTTGCTACAGCGTAGCCAAGCCACCGATGCGCGATCGGCCAGCTTTGAATTGAACAGTGTTTTGCAAGAATCCGATGCAGAGTACGTGGAACAAGATGATGCGGCCATACGCTTGGTTCCCAGCGACCTGGAAACCCTTGCAAACTTTGATGTATTCATTTTTGGCGATATCAACCCTGATTTGATAAGTCGTAGCGCACAACAAGCGATCTATGAACAAGTGACGTCCTCGGGTGCGGGTTGCATCTTCATCGCAGGGCGGGACACACCACTTTCCTCACTCGTCGGTTGGCCATTGGGAGATCTATTGCCGGTTCAGTTTGATAACTCAGCTAAGAATACGATGAAGCTGAATGATTCAGCTACGCCATTCTTTTGGTCGCCAACCTCGCTGGGGAGCGCTGCGTTACCAATGCAGTTGGCAGAGAACTCAGATGCATCGGCTAAGATCTGGACGAATATTCCGCCCGCTGTTTCTCTCTACACGGCATTTAGCCCGAAAGTTGGATCGCAAGTTTTGGCTGTAGGCTTGGCTCAGCCCGTTTCCGAACCCGCACCGACAGGCCAATCCGCGCGCGATAGTCAGTCGCAGCCGCCGTTGCTCATCAGTCAATTTGCTGGCGCAGGCCGAGTGGCGCTGCAAGCCACCGATGAGACATATCGCTGGTCGAGCTTTGGTGGTAGCGACCGATATCATCAACGCTATTGGGAACAGATGTTGCGTTGGTTGAGTCGCGGGCGATTGAGCGGAGATGGCGAGCAGTCGCGTTTGATCATCGAGCCGCGAAGGTCGAAGCTATCGCAACCTATTCGATTCGAATTGCAACTTGGTAAAGACGCGGATGTGAAAGCGCGTGAAGGGCGAGCGGAACTGACGATTGAAGACGCGACGGGAAAGAAAAGTGTTCTACCCCTTGCCCGCGATGTCGGTGCCAGCCGCATTTTCTCAGCCACGAAATCGGATCTACCACCGGGCACTTATCGCGCAATTGTGTTTCAACCCAGCCTCCAACAACCACCCGCGGAAAGCTTTACCGTGGTGACTCCTCCTGGGGAGCAAGCCAACCTGCGAGCGGATTGGAGTGCTATGCGTCAATTGGCGGAACAGTCGCGCGGTCGTTTTTATCTCACCAGTGCAGCTCAGCGGTTGTTCGACGACTTGCCACCCGGCAAACCAGCTCGACTCGGTACATTGCCTCCGCTACCTCTCTGGAATTCACCCTGGATCGCAGCCGCATTTGTGATTTTGATTACCAGTGAATGGCTGCTGCGAAGGCGAGCTCGCATGCTTTGATCGCTTCAACGCGGATGGCGCTGCCCTATGGGGTTATGGTTCCTTGGAGTAGGATGCAAGGTGCCGCGATGTTCTACCGCTGCAATTCAAGAATTCCACTAAGGACAACGCATTGGTTACCAGCGACTTGCAGCATTCCATTCAAACAGAGTTACTTCGTTTGCAGTTGCATCCGGTCAATTTGGATGTTGTCTCAGAGGAGAACGGCCAAGCGGTACTGCGTGGCAGTCTGCTGAATTTCTGGAAAGTTCCCAAAACCGTCGATTCGGTTTGGTTTCTTGAGTTGTTGACGAGTTTGGCAGATAAACTCGGGCCCGAAGCCACCATGAATGCGTTCGCAGCCGCGATTGCTGCGGTTTCTGCCAAGTAAATCAACTTGACAATCTGAAATCGTTGTTTTGCGATACCCATAAGGTGTAGGTTGCTGGCGTAGGTGGGTCGCACTTGCCAAGTGCGACCATGCGCGGCTGCGGCCTTTACAGTGTTCTTGAGCACAGCTGAGGTCGCATCCGGCAGAGTGCGACCCACGGTAATGCGCCACTTCGATGCCGCTTCGGGTATGATGAAGTGCATGGCAACTCACCAACAAACTGTACGCACTTGGCCAATTGTGCTGTACTCGCTGGCTATTGTCGCGCTCGCAACTCATGAGATTGGGTTTCCGGCCCTCAGTGAGTGGTTGGGCTACAGCCTCTCTAGTGACATTGCCTATAGCTTTACCGTGGGTGGCTTCTGCATGTTGCTCATCCTGGGAGGGTTGGGCGGTCGAGTTTGTATGCAAGGTGCGATGGCCGCGATCGCTATCGGTGTCAGCTTTTGGATTGTGGCTGATGTGCGCGATTACCTCGTCTACTACGAACCTGAGAAGGGTGGATTGCTTTGTGTGACTGGGCTTGGTCTGCGAGTTCCGTATGTTCCGGCCTTGCTGTTTTTGGGTAGTAGCCCGTTTTTGCTAGGTAGATGCCTAATGGGCTGGCGACTGACTCGCAATGCCCATGAACTTTATTTGCCGCGCAGGCCGTTTGGCGTTGAGCAACTGCTACAGATTACTGCGGTCATAGCTTGTGCCGTGTTTCTACTGAAGGTTCCGAATGAATTCTACGAGACTGAGGGGGAATGGGGTCTCGACTATTTTGCATGGTTCGTCGCCTGGCAGCTTTGTGGGTTCTCAGGATTGCTCCTGCCAATCATCTATTTTGCCTTCGGTTCAACCAGTCCTTGGCGCTATGCAGCCCTGATTGGATTCTGCCCTGGTGTAGTTTTTATTTATGCGTACGTCGTATCCGGTGGCAGGGATCCAATGAATGCGATGCTTGCGTCATTGGCCGTTACGGTGGGCTTAGTGGTTTTGTACTGCAGCGGTTTTCGATTGGCGCGCTATGCACCGAAACATACCAAGTTTACTTCGGAGGCTGATCAAGAACTTACTAATCAATTGGCGGTGCGAGCACTCCGTAATCGGCAACTGAATCGGTACCTTGTTACTGGCTTTGTAACGGTTTCGATGGCGGTGTGCCTTGCAACTGGAGTGCTTCGATCACGTAGAGCTGACATCGACGCCGAGCACCAGCGGCTTCGATTCGAGCTCGCGGAGCGTGGGGGCAGATTGGATTTTTGGATGCGCGAGGCGTATCGTTTGCAGGTCGATAAGCTCGCGGGGGATGACTTTCTCAAGACTTTTGGCCACTACAAGACGGTTCGAGAATTGTCACTGGAGGGTTCGCAAATCAGCGATGCGGCCATCGCTGACTTGAAGCAATTTAGCAGGTTGAGGAGTCTGAACCTCAATGGGACGCAGATCACGGATGCTTGTTTGGACGAACTTTGCAAGTTGACGCAGCTTAGCGAACTCAAGATTGGTGGCACCTCGATAACTCGCCATGGCCGCCAGCGAATACTAAGGGAACTTGTGCTGTTTTCGCTGGACGTTAGCGATCTGGGAATTGATGACGAGGAGTTAAACGCACTTCCTTATGGAAGACTCTGCGATTCTGGCTCGTTGCAACTGCGCAACAACCCGGTTACGGACGCGGGTGTTAGTCGGCTGCTGGCAGCTTCGGCCAAAGCAGAAGTCAATCGACTGGATCTTTCAGGAACGCTGGTCACAGGAACTGGATTGCCTGCCTGCCAAGTCTACCAACTCGTTTTGGGCGGAGCGCAAGTTACCGACCAATCGATCTCGCAGCTCTTGTCTAAACCGGTCGAAGGTACCTTCCTAATCTTACAAAACACATCTCTCACCGATGCCGTTCTGCCGCAGCTGCTCAAGGCTACTTTTGCCTGCGTCGAAATTGGTGACTGCCAAGTGACTGAAGCTGGTTATGCTCAGGAGGCGTTTCAAACTACTTCCGATTGGAGTGTTTTCGGACTAACGGGCAAACAATTCACGGGTGAGTTTTTCCAGCGATGGCGTTGGCATGTGAACTCGCTGAATATGCAAGGCTCGGGCGTAACCGATGAGACGCTCAAGAGTATCGCCAACTTAAGAACAATTTCGGGGTTGTCTTTGAGAGATACTAGCGTCAGTGATGCGGGAATTCAGCATCTCAAGCGGCTTACGGAGTTTAGTTGGCTGGATGTTGGCAACACACAAGTGACAGCCGCAGGGTTGATCGCGGCTCAGCTAAAATGCCGCTTCATCAATGTGGCGAGTGGGCAATTCACGGCGACTGAGTTGCTGGCACTGAGCGCTCGTTACGTGGTTGGGATTGATGAGCCGTATGCGTATTATTGAGCTCACATCTCGTATCTCGTATCTCGCAACTCGCCTCTATACTTGCGGATGTGCGGCGGCGCGTTGTAGGTACAACTGGTAGCGATCTTGCATTTCTTGGATACTGTCGCCGCCGAATTTGTCGACTAGAGCTGCGGCGACTTCAAAGGCAACGACATGCTCGATGATGACGCTGGCAGCGGAGACGGCGCATACATCGCTGCGTTCGTAGTTGGCTCGCATTGCCTCTTTGGTATCCATACGAATTGAATCGAGCGGCTTGCGGAGAGTGCTGATTGGCTTTTTCGCGGCGCGTACAACCAGCGGTTGGCCATTGGTCATGCCACCTTCCAATCCACCCGCATTGTTGGTCGGACGCACGTAGCCGAGGCTTGGCAAGTGCTTTTGGCTGGCGTCGTAGTGAATGGCATCGTGAACTTGGGAACCAGGCAAACGAGCGGCTTGAAAGCCCATACCGATTTCAACGCCTTTGATCGCTTGCACAGCCATGACAGCTTGCGCGATTCGACCATCCAACTTGCGATCCCATTGGGCGTGAGTTCCGAGGCCGATCGGCAAGCCTTCGACACGGACTTCCATCACTCCGCCAAGGGTGTCACCGTCGGCTGCAGCTTGGTCAATCAGCCGCTTGTATTCTTCGTCGCGCGAGGGCACGAGCGTGTACAGCGAACTGCTATCGCGCAGCTGACGGTGTTCCTCCAACGTTCCGTTAGGTGACTCGACCGCCAAGCCGCCGATCTCGGTCACGTAGCCTATCGTTTCGATCCCAAAGACTCGCAAGAGTTGTCGTGCGATAGCGCCAGCAGCAACTCTTACGGCTGTTTCGCGTGCACTGGCTCGTTCCAGCACGCCGCGAATCGAGCTCAGATGCTTGATCGCGCCGACGAGGTCTGCGTGACCTGGACGCGGCCGCTCGAGTTCCTTCAGTCGCTCAAGTTTGAAGTCCGCATTGATGACTTGCAGGGTCAGTGGACTGCCGAGGGTTTTGCCTTGCCAGATACCGGTCAGTACCTCTAATTCGTCCGTCTCGAGATTTTGCCGATTGCCGCGACCGTATCCACCCTGGCGACGTTTGAGTTCAGCGTTCACCATGCCGAAGTCGATTTCCATTCCAGCTGGAAAGCCATCGATGAGGGCGATCAGGGCACGTCCGTGGGATTCTCCAGCAGTCCAATAACGCAGCATTTCGTGGCCTATTTCTATGGGGGCTCGCGGCTTCGGTTCGGTTTCGATCCAGTACTTAAGGTCAGTACTTCAGCGGATCCGTGGAATGGGGCCGAGGAAAGTCGACGAACTTCGTGGTATCGGGCATCATTTTAGCTGGGTAGAAGCATTCCCCCAAGGTAGACTAAGCGTGCTATGGCCAGTTTGTATCAGGTGGATCGCACCTGCCGGGTGCGATCAATTTTTAGCTTCCTGATTAGTGCTTCGACACAGTTTGATTTTGGGGTTGAGTGTCGCACAATTGTCTCAATTGTGGCAGCTACGATTGGGACAATCGTGCGACAATAAAACATCAGCGCGGAACTCGCTAGCGTCCGGTTTTCGCCGCGGGAACCGGTGCTAGCGCACTGCGGCTAATGGTGCTTGGTTCAGATTGGGTTTTGGGGTTGATCGATCGCTGTCCACGACTCGATAACGTAGCGAAGCCGGCTTGAGAAATTGGTCGACTAGATCGTAAACACATTTTGTTGGAATTAGAGAATTGGGTGAGCGACGAGGGATTGGAAAAGTACTGGCGGGCAATTGGTTCATTATTGGATTGGTGATCTCGCTTGCCACGGGTTTGGTTGCTCACGACGCGTTGACTCCACTGGCTTCTGCCAATTGGTTGCAATCCACCATCGTGTTTGCGGTGATGTGGATGATGTCGGTGTCGATTCCGATCGAATTGATCCGCAAGTCAATCGGGCGACCTTGGCCGCCGATTTTGGCTTCGATCATGAATCTTGGTTTTCTGCCGGTGCTCGCGTATGGCTTGTCTCCATTGTTGAACGCTGAGCTGGCGGGTGGATTGATCATTGCGGCTTGTGTGCCCAGTACTCAAGCTTCGGCGGCTGTGTGGACTCGCAAGGCCGGCGGGGATGACACTGTCGCCGTCTTTGTAACGTTGATCACCAACGTAACGTGTGCTCTCATTACACCCGCCTTGCTGGTGTGGTTGATTGGACGCAGCGTACAGATCGACTTGTGGGGCTTGGCGACCTCTTTGTTTGTACTCGTCGTTCTGCCCATCGTGATTGGACAAACGCTGCGCATTTCATCGCGATTTGCGGTTGGCGTCAACCAACGCAAAGCTCTGCTGAGTACGCTGTGCCAGGTGGGCATTCTGTCCATGGTGATGTTGGGAGCGGTGCAGATGGGAAATCGGCTGGCCAGTACCAGCGCAGCGGCAACTAGTTTGGTCTCGATACTCTTGGTCGTCGTGCTGACCACGTTTGCGCATGTGACGACCTTGGTGTTGGCTTGGTATCTCGCTGAAGCAACCGGTGTACAGCGTCCGCAGCGCATCGCTGTCGCACTATCGGGAAGTCAAAAGACGTTGATGATCGGTTTGAAGCTAGCGATGGACTGCGGCGTTAGTATTCTGCCGATGGTGATTTATCACGTTGGGCAGTTGATTATTGATGCGCTCATCGCGGACTGGTGGAAGCGACATCCTGTCACGACTGCGGGCGAGTCAGCAGGCGTCGGCACAGATGCATGAGTGGGTCGCATCTGACAGATGCGACCGAGCACGAACAGACACGATCACAAGCACACTCACAACACAAGCACGCGTACGACCAGTGCGATTATCGCACTTTGCCGCAGATGATACTGGCGTTGTGGCCGCCGAAGCCGAAGCTGTTGTTCATGGCGGTGTTAACGGTACGCTCGACGGGCACGTTGGGGGTGTAATTCAGATCGCACTCAGGATCTGGAGTTTCCAAGTTGATGGTGGGCGGGACGGTGTTATTGCTAACGGCCAGAACCGTCAAAATCATCTCGATGCCGCCGCTGGCGCCGAGTGAATGTCCGAGGCTCCCTTTGGTGCTCGAAATGGAGACCTGTCGCGCGTGTTCGCCGTAGACAGCCTTCATGGCTACGGTTTCGGCTTTATCGCCCAACGGAGTGCTGGTCCCGTGAGCGTTGATGTAGTCCATGGCTGTTGGGTCGAGTTTGGCATCGCGCAGAGCGTTCGACATGGCTCGTGCTGCACCGGATCCGGCTGGGTCGGGCGAAGTGATGTGGCCTGCATCGCCACTGGCGCCATAGCCGAGCACTTCGGCGTAAATTTTCGCCCCGCGAGCGCGTGCGTGTTCCAGTTCTTCGAACACAAGTATGCCGGCGCCTTCGCTGAGCACAAATCCGTCGCGGCCCATATCGAACGGTCGACTGGCTTTTTCCGGAGCGTCATTGCGATCGGAAAGGGCCTTCATGTTTTGGAAGGCGCTCAGACCCATGGCTGTGATGGCGGCTTCGGTGCCACCGGTGATCACCACGTCAGCGTCATCGTATTGAATGGTCTTCATCGCATCGCCCATTGCGTTGGTGGCGCTGGCGCAAGCGGTTGCGACGGTAAAGTTCGGGCCTCGCAGACCATAACGGATCGACAGATTGCCGCCCGCTGCGTTGAGCATCAGCTTGGGGATCGTCATGGGGCTGACGCGATCCGGACCTTTGCTGAGCAGTCGTTCGACTTGGACTTCGATTTCGGATAGACCACCGATACCAGAGCCGAGGATCACGCCGCAGCGGTAAGCGTCTTCTTTGCTGAAGTCCAGCCCCGAGTCTTCGATGGCTTTGCCGCCGGCATACATCGCGAACAAGGTAAAGCGATCGAGCCGCTTGAGATCTTTAGGGTCGCAGTAGGCACCTGGATCGAAATCAGGGATATCACCGGCCAATTGAACCTTGAATGGTGTTGGGTCGATCAAGCTCAAGCGATGGATGCCGCTTTTGCCAGCCAATACGCTTTGCCAAAGCGGCTCGACTTCTTTTCCGAGAGGTGTGACTAACCCCATACCCGTTACAACTACGCGACGCTTCATGACTATGCTGTTGCTCTTCCGCCAATGAATCGACCGCCAAGCAAGTGAGAGGTGCTGTGAGCGGTTGACAGTGATTTGGGAATGTCGATCGATTTTCGCAAGGGATCGCCACCGCCGTATGATAGACAAAACGGCAAGCGGGATACCATAAACTCACACCCCAGTTAACGCGACGAGGAGTCGGTGGACCGGGGTGGGAATGCACTATCCAAAACGCTTTTGCACTTGGGTTCCCAAGAGCGCGGCGAAGGATGAATCATAAATCTGTATAAATAAGTGCGAAGCCTAAGCTTGTTGAGCTTTTTCGATAAAATCGACAGCTTCACCAACACGCTGAATCTTCTCAGCTGCATCTTCGGGAATGCTAATGTCGAACTCTTCTTCGAGTTCCATCACCAGTTCAACCGTATCAAGCGAGTCGGCTCCAAGATCGTTCACGAAATGCGTTTCGCGAGTGATCTTGTCTTTTTCCACGCCTAATTGATCAGCCACAATATCAACCACTCGTTCCTCAACGGATGCCATTTTTTCAGAACTCCCGAAACTTTTCTGTATCTAGCCTAAATTCGGCCACGTAGCCGAAGCATTGCTTTTCCAATTAGCCAGCCCAAATGCTGTCTCTAAAAATCTACAGCCCAGAAGATAGAAGATTTTAACAAACTCGGTCAAGTGAGGTAGCCTGCTTATGTCCAAGGTATTTGGGAAGGTTTTGCTCCCCAGTCTAGGCCTTTTGGCGGATCGTCGGTAACTACGGCAATTATTTCGTAGTCTTGCAACTTTCCGCCAGTGGTTCGCTGAGTCAGTTCGCTGAGCCAGTGCCGAGCCAGCAGTGGCGGCCACAAGCCGCCGTTAGGCTCAGCAGGTCATGCCACCGTCCACCACAATCACTTGGCCAGTAATGTAACTGGCCGCTGAACTCGCCAAGAACAGCACCGCTCCCGCAACATCGTCCGGCGTGCCGAAGCGATTGGCAGGAATTCGCGATTTGACTTGTTTGATCAGGTCTTCTCCCAGCGCCTCAGTCATTTCGCTTTCGATAAAGCCTGGGGCAACTGCGTTAATCGTGACTTTACGCTTGCTGAGCTCTTTGGCGAGACTCTGAGTCAAACCGATCATGCCTGCCTTAGAAGCCGAGTAATTGGTTTGTCCAGCGTTACCAACGATGCCAGAAACGCTGGCCATGTTAATGATGCGTCCATAACGATTGGACATCATCATCATCGACGCCGCGCGGCAAAACAAAAAGCAGCTCGTCAGGTTCGTTTGGATGACTTCATCCCACTGTGCGTCGGTCATGCGTGGCAGCAGCGTATCTCGTGTGATCCCAGCGTTATTGACGAGGATATCGAGCTTGCCACCGCGGTTGTCCGTGATCTTGCTGAATAGTTCGGCGACACTCTCGCGGTTCGAGACGTCACAGGCCATGGCGACCGCTTCGCCACCGCCAGCCACGATTTCGTCGACGGTGGAAGCCAATTTCTCCGCGTTGCGAGCCACGCACAGGACCTTGGCACCGCTCTGACCCAAGCGAATCGCGCACGCGCGTCCTAAGCCTTGCGAAGCGCCAGTTACCATGGCAATCTGCCCGCTCAAGTCGACCTTAATTCCGAAGTCACTGCTCATGTAATGCTACCGTAAATTACTTAGATTTATTTGTCTTTACTCGCCAATATTCTCGCACGCGGCTTTGCGATCGACACGCTTCAGCGTCCCGGCAAGAACTCGTCCCGCTCCGATCTCGATGAACTTGTCGACACCTGCTGCAATGAAGTTCTTGAGGGTTAACTCCCATTGAACCGGTGACACGACTTGTCGTCCCAGCAGTCCGCGAATCTCCCCTGAGTCGGTATGGGGCAGACCGTCGACGTTAGAGTATACGGGGACTCGCATCGGCCGAAACTGGACATTCGCCAAAGCGGCTTCTAATTTTGCCACCGCCGGCTGCATGATGGAAGTGTGAAAGGCTCCCGCAACTTGCAACCGTACCGCTTTCATCGCACCCGCTGCCAAGCTGGCCTCCTCGGCCGCAGCAATCGCGGCTGTATGACCTGAGATGGCTATGTTGCCTGGGCACAGTAAGTTTGCCACTTGTGCGAACGAATCAGGAGTCGAAACGGCTTTGCAAACTTCTTCCAGCTTGGTCTGGTCGAGCCCGATGATGCTGCTCATGCTGCTGGGGATCGCGTCTGCTGCCGCCTGCATCGCCAAGCCGCGTTGCTGAACCAAACGTACGCCGTCAGCAAAGCTGATTCCACCGGCAGCAGCGACTGCCGTGTATTCACCCAGGCTCAAGCCGGCCACGCCGACCACATCTGACCACAAATCTGGACGCTCGCTCTCGAGTTGTTTGAGGGCGGCATAAGAGTGCACGAACAGGGCTGGCTGACTGAATTCGGTTCGGCTCAGTTGCTCCGCAGGCCCGAGCGCACAGAGGTTTCGCAGATCGAAACCAAGGATTCCGTTCGCTTCAGCAAACAACTCGGTGGCGATGGGGCTGCGTGCCGTCAAGGCGATCCCCATCCCCACTGCCTGGGCTCCTTGGCCCGGGAACATCAAAACGGTTGGCAATTTCAACTCCAGTACACGGTTTCACAGAAATTCATAGAAACAGTGGGCGTAAGACGGACCTTCTGTCCCGTCCGGTTTGGCTGGTTCGCCTAAATGGGCTCGATGCAGCCATGCGGTAGACGTCATCTGCAAGCCGCATCAACAAAACAAGGACGGCAAGCCGTCCTTGTAAACCAATTCCACTTCATCGCATCTAAGCGCAAGCCGGTCAACAGTTTAAGTGACTTAGCTGGCGTTTTCCATGTCCACTACGTTGCGGCCCATGTAATAGCCACATTTCGGGCACACAGCGTGCGTTGGCACTACCGTGCTGCACTGAGGACAGAAGCCCGTTTGACGGGGTTTCTTCGCATGGTGTGAGCGTCGTTTGTTTGTTCTTGAATTGGAGTGGCGTCGTTTTGGAACAGCCATGGCCCCGAACCCTTAATATTATGCGTTTTTCGTTAAGTTGGCTTCCGTGATCAACCGCTCAATCCACGAGCTATCAGCCAGTTATGAAGGATCGCAAGTTAAGCGTTAGTCCCGTTTTTGTCAACCGATGCTTTAGTTGCATTGGTGGAAAAAACAGCTTTCCCCGACTTGGCGACCTCAGCTTGGGGGTTTCTAAGGTTTATCGCGTCCCATCACCCCGAAAATGCTAGCATAACCGCGCAAGGTGCCAGCCACCAACCCGCATCGATTGCTGGCAAATACCAGAAGGTGCCAGCCACCTTTCGAGGAGTTGTTGCTGGCAAAATACAAGGTGCCAGCCACCTTACGCGGGTGGGGCGCTCCTGCCAGGTGCGACCATTGCGACTGGGGTGGCACCGTCCGGTGTTGTTTGGTGGGTGGCACCATCCGGTGTTGTGCTAGCATCTAGCACGCTTGTGAAAGGCTGCAAAGGATCGGAGGGTATCGCGCCATAGGTGGCTGGCATTTTGCAAATTTGCTCTCTCACGCTCTCTTGACACAGCCGACAGAGGTGTGGTTTTTGCTAGCTTTTTGTTGGCAGTATCAGTTGGTGCCAGCCACCTTCCGCCACGCCACACCATCCCGAAGGGATCGCAGCCAATAGCCGGTGGTAAGCGGAGCGCCAACGCCGGTTGAAGTGGTCGCGTGAGTGTCGATCCTGAAGGGATCGCAGAGTTGACGCGCAAACCGCGTTCATCCCCGATATCTGTGATCCCTTCAGGATCAAGCACCTGCTCCGCGAACATTCCGGTGGTGGCGCTCCGCTTGCCACCGGCTATTGTCTGAATACCGCTCCGCGGTGAAACGCCTCCCCGCCTCCATCCCACCTATCATGTTTTTTTGAGCAAAAGCTGCGAATACCGCCGTCTTGTATGGCGGATCGTTGTGTTTCCAACTAACTCGCGCTGCGGCAAAGGAAGTGGCCGTACGGTTGAGCAAACTGTGCATGGGGCGATCGCTGAGGCCGCAACATCGCATTAGTCAAGCCGGTCAGGGATGTTGCGACTCAGCGATGCGTTTGTTGCTAACATCATAAGCCCTCGTCGCCAGTCGTCCTGACGCCTAGATTTAGTGAGAAGCCCAACGTTCCGCAGAGTAAATCTGCGGGATTTGCCGGCGCGTCATTGGGCAGATAGTGCCAGCCATAAATTGCCAAACCACTGGATCTCCAGTGAATTGTCAAGTTCGTTTGCTACAAACCACTTTGAAAAATCTCGCTATGTTCAGCGTAATGTTGGCTACTCGGAATCCAATTTGAGAACTACCCACAAGCAAATCCCCGATTTCTTACTATGATGGATCGGGCGTTTTGTTCAAGATAATTTTGGGCCAAGGAAACTGGCAATCAAACGAGGCGCTTCAAGCGATACGTCAAGGAATGTTACTAAAAGTGAATGCGCTGAAAACCATCTTCCTGCTCATCCTCGCAGGTGTCGTGCAAACGTATGCGAACGAACCCGATACCGGTGAGATCAGTCTTGAAGCGGCCAGGGAATTGGGGCGAGCAAATTCGAGACTGCTGAAAGAAAACTCGAATGTCGCCAGGGAGCTTGCCAGTCTTCCTGAGGCACGTGTTTCGTACTTTCATGAAGTGATCAAGCCCATTCTGGATAAGAGCTGCCTTGGTTGCCATGGTCCCGACAAGTCCGAAGGCCGACTGCGCCTTGATCAAATGGATCCCGACTTGTTGAAGGGTGGCAATGTTGAGCGATGGCGAGAAATCTTCAACGCCGTAAGCAACTCCGAAATGCCCCCCGAAGACGAAAAGGACCATGCGCTGACGGGCAAGGAACGCGAAGAGATTGTCGATTGGCTTGTCGAGGAGTTGAACAAGGCCTCAATCGTTCGACGGCATGCGACCGAGCACTCGTCGTTTCGTCGCTTGACGAAATACGAATACAACAACGCACTCCAAGATCTCTTGGGGTTACCGTTCACGTTCGCCAATCGCTTGCCGCCCGAAACTGCATCTGTGGACGGTTTCAAGAACAGCTCGGAGCTGCTGCAGATGTCATCCATGCAGTTCGAGACTTATCGTGAAATTGGGCTGGCAGCTTTAAAACGCGCCATCGTCACTGGCAAACAGCCTCAAGCGGTTACTTACGTTATTTCAATGCAAGAAGAATTGGACAAAGCGACGCTCGCAAATAATTCCAAAGACACGGACAAGAAGGCCAAAGGCAAACGCAAGAGACGCATGGGACTGAGTCTGCTCAATCGCGAAACAGACGAAGAGACTCCGTTTAATGAAGGTTCGGCATTGCCCAAGGAAAATGCCGAGGTAGGCTTAACCCCGAAAGTTTCTCAGGCTGTTCTCGTTCTACCCGGTTCCAGCGAAGTCAAGTGGAACCTCGATCGATTCCTACCCGGTGAAGGAATCATGCGAGTGCGAATTCGAGCCGGACGAACTTCATCGAACCCGGATCAATATGCCAGTCTAAGGTTGATCCTCAGTGCGCATACGAGCAACAATGCTAACTTCTCGCAAGTCATCAGTCCGCGCGATGTACCCGTCACGGCGCCCGCTGATGAACCTCAATACATAACCTTCGACATACCACTGCAAGACATCCAACGCAACCCATTTCGCAAGGTGGAAACGACCTTTCCAAGACGGGATGAGTTTTTGTCCATACGCAACGTCTCGAATGCGAGCGGGCCTGAAGCAACACAAATCTACATCGATCACATTGAAATCTCTGCTCCCTTCTATGAGCAATGGCCGCCGAAAACGCATGCCGATATCTTCATTGAGAGCGACAACAAAGCGAACGAAGAAGTGTATGGACGCGAAGTGTTGTCTCACTTTATGAGGCGAGTGTGGCGACGGCCCGTGACGACACAGGAAATCGACCCGTTTATGGCTCTGTTTGCAAATTACCGCGCAGAGTTACCTAGCTTTGAAGATGCCATGATCGAAGTTTTGGCAACCACTTTGGCTTCGCCGGAATTTCTCTACATCACGCAAAGAGCCGCAGTGGATCCGCCTGCGGAAGCGACGGGCAAACGTCAAACGATCAGTGATATCGAGTTGGCGAGTCGACTTTCCTTCTTCCTCTGGACCAGCATTCCGGACGAAGAGTTGTTAGCACTCGCTGAGCAAGGAAAGCTAAGTGATCCGCAGGTCCTTAATGCTCAGGTCGATCGCATGTTGGCAGATGCTCGTTCAAGACGCTTTACTGAGAACTTCGTGCAGCAGTGGCTCGGCTTGGATGGCCTTGAGAATGTCAATCATGTTACCGACGCTGCTCTCAAGGATGCGATGCGAGAAGAGCCGATCGCATTTTTTGAGGAAGTGCTCCGAAGCAACGCCAGCATCCTGGACTTTGTTCACTCTGATTATGTGGTCGTCAACGAAGCTCTGGCGAGACACTATGGAATTCAAGCGGTTTATGGCCCGCACTTCCGCAAAGTCTCAGTCCAACCGCAAAACAACCGCGGAGGTATCTTCACGACTGCTGGGATTCTGACGATGAACTCCGATGGCAAAGACTCGCACCCGCTAAAACGCGGTGTTTGGATGCTGAAACGCATTCTCCAAGATCCTCCGCCACCGCCGCCTCCCAACGTCCCGGAAGTTGATTTGACGGACCCGGAGATTCTGAAAATGACACTCAAAGAGCGGATTGTGGATCATCGGAATAAACCCGCCTGCCAATCGTGCCATTCCAAGATCGATCCGTGGGGCATCGCTTTTGAGAATTTTGATGCGCTGGGGCGTTACCGCACCGAGATCCAAAACAAGCCAGTTGATGCCACATCACTGCTTTTCAACAAACAAGAGTTGGCTGGGATGGACGGTCTGAAGCGGTATTTGCTTACGAATCGACAAGATCAACTATCGCGCGCCCTGGTGGATAAAATGACTTCGTATGCTCTTGGACGCCCGCTGTCTTTTTCCGATCGAGCCGACATCGAGAGTTTGACGCTACAATTGAGAAAACAAGATGACCGTTTGCGCGATCTGCTCCACCTAATCGTAAACAGCAATATTTTTAGGTCACGGTAAGGATAAAGATTCGAATATGAGTAGCAAACCAGCTCTTTGGACTCGCCGAAGGTTTTTGCAGGGTACTGGAGGCGTCGCCCTATCTTTGCCATGGCTAGAAACTTTCGCTGCTGCGAATCCTAGGCTCAACAGCACACCGAAGCGTTTTCTTAGCGTGTATCATCCAGACGGTGTGGGGCTGCCACTAAAAGCGGATCCTGCTTACAAAGATTGGAGTTGGTTCCCTCGCGGTGGTGAGCGAGATTTCGAATTGACCAAGGTGCTAGACGTGCTCGAACCGCTGCGAAGCGACGTCACAATCTACTCGGGGCTGTCACACCCTGCCGCGCGAACCGTTCACGGACATTCCAACGCCGATCAATACCTGACTGGTGCTGCAATCGGCGGAGAGGGACCTTACAAGAACTCGATATCGGTCGATCAAATCTACGCGAATCATGTAGGCGAACTCACGCGGCATGCTTCGTTAGTCATGTCTACCAATGGTGGCATCGGTGCCCCGCGGGGTGCGCAAACGCAGTCATTCGACAGCGAAGGTCGCCCCATTCCTGCCATGAACAAGCCCAAAGAGATCTTCGACATGCTCTTTGTGACCAGCAACAAAGATGCTGCCGCGAGACTTGCAAGAAGCAAAAGCGCGTTGGACCTACTGATCGCGAATACGCGCGCTCTCACGCGAGAACTCTCCAAGCATGATCAGCAGACATTGCAGCAGTATCTTGACGCCGTTCGTGATACCGAGACCAAATTGACGAAGGCTCAAAAGTGGATTGATGCTCCGATTCCTGTAGTCGATACAAGCAACTTGACACTGGAGGCCGAGCCGAAAGAGGCTCGACTGTATTTCAAGACGATGTACGAGTTGATTTATCTTGCGTTCTTGAGCGATTCGACTCGCGTTGCCACGTTTCAACTTGGGCGTGAAAACGGTGAAGGACCGCATGATCTCCTGTCGCTCGCCGTTGGATTGGGTGGGGCCCATGGTTTAACGCATGAAGTAAAGAAGCCTGATGGTTGGAAGAACCTTGGCACCTACAACCGCTATCAAGCCGAAGAATTTGCTCGCTTCACCCAACGGCTCAAGGATACTCCTGAGCCAACGGGCGAAGGAAACATGCTTGACAACACTTTCGCAATGCATGGTTCAGCGTCGAGTAGCTTTCATCTCTCACGAAACTACCCCATCTTTTCTGCTGGCGGTAAGAATCTTGGCTTTACCAACGGGCGCTATCTCAAGTTTGGCAAAGGCAATGAAGACAATCAGGCTGGCGCTGGAATCGATACCGACGCTGGTTGGCAAGGCAAAGTTGAAATTGAAGAGCTGCCCTTGTCGCAACTGTTCGTAACCGTTCTCCAAAGACTCGGTGTCGAGACCGATACGTTTGGTGGAGCGACTGGCACGCTGAGCCGCGTCTGATCAACGTAGTTAGATTCCCCAACGTTTGGAACATCCCAACGGTTTTTTGTGAGGCCCGTGACGTTTGGCCCCAAGCCTGCCGTCGCTCCGCGACTAACTCATTGCGCTGCGTGCCACCCCTGGGACTTGCGTCCCAGGCTATCGCCTGCCGTTGCTACCGCAACTCTTTCTATTCTGGCTGTTGGCTGATACTGCAAGCCAAAGTACGCTCGGGACAATGGTCCCAAGCTACGATTGATACAGTAGCAAACATGCTCGGGACAATGATCCCAAGCTACGACAGTGGTCCCGAGCTACAACAATGGTCCCGAGCTACGACAATGGTCCCGAGCTACGACAATGATCCCGAGCTACGAATGGTAAGGATCGGCAAAAGCTCCGAAGGCACCCAGCCCACCGTCGACTTCCAAATCGGTTGCTGTCACGAAAGAAGCATCGCAGCTGGTCAGCCACAGTACCGCATTGGCGATCTCTTCCGGTCGACCGATGCGGCCAAGTGGATGGCGGTTTGCCAGTGCGGCCTCGCCACCCTGAGCGGCCAGTGATGCGCGGACCAACGGCGTATCGATTGCCCCCGGGGAAACCGAAACGACCCGAATGCCATCGCGAGCGTACTCAATGCCCCATTGCATCGCTTGCAGTAAATTTGCGGCTTTGATTGGGCCATACACGGGAACTTGTCTCGCCGTCCGATGTCCCTGACCGCTCGAGAGGTTCACGACCACGCCGCTTTGTTGCAGCCGCATTTGCCCCAACGCGTACTTGGCCATGTAGGTGTAACCAAAGAAATTCACTCGAGTCATGCGTTCCAAATCTGCCGCGTCCAGTTGATCGACTGAGGTGTATGAAGTCTTGGGCTGGATTGCAGCGTTATTCACCAAGACATCCAACGCACCATACTTCTCCACGGTCCAGCCAACGACTTCACGACACTGCTCTTCGAGCGAGGTATCGACGTGTCGAAAAGTTACCCCTGAGGGCAATTGATCTGACAAGTCATCCGCCACATCGGCGCAAACAACTGTTGCTCCGCTGGCCGCAAAGCCTGCACAGATCGCTTTGCCAATCCCATTGCAACCGCCGGTGACCAGGATAACTCGCCCGCTATTCTCGTAACGTACCGCTCCGCTTGGCCGTGCTGCTTTACTCATTTCCGCCTCACTCTGCTTACTATTTCTGCTGTTTGTCACTTTTCCACTTAATCTACCCGTCGGACTCAGATTTTAGCGGCTAATTCTGTTCGCCAGTCGAATCCTTATGTCTGGAAGCGGGTTAAGCTGTTATCCGTTTAGTTCCGCATGAGGTAAATATGTCCACAGACCAAATCGCTGAGGCGCCAGCGCTACTACGCTGGCTAGATCAAGCCGTTCAACGTGAATGCTCCGACCTGCATCTGGTCAGCGGATATGCGCCGGTCTTACGAACTAACGGTCGGCTAGTTCCGATCGACGGCGAGCCAATTTTAACATCTGACGCGATCCGCGAACTGCTCGAGCCGATTTGGACGATCCAGCAACAGGCTCGGATGGAATCGGAACGCAATCTCGACTATGCGATCGAGTTGCCGATCCACCGCGAGCAGTGCCGCTTTCGAGTTAACTTGTTTCGTTCAAGCGGTTCGATCGGGGCCTGTATTCGGATCATTCACACAAAAATTCCCGATTTTGCTTGGGCTTCTTTTCCTGAGTCGCTTGCGCGGCGCATCGCAGGGCTTTCAAGTGGATTGGTGTTGTTCACGGGCGTCACAGGATCGGGCAAGAGCACCAGTCTCGCGATGATTGTCCAATTGATGAATGCTGAACTCGGTTATCGTATTCTGACAATCGAAGATCCGATCGAATATCGCTTTCCGGTTCATGCGCAATCGATCGTCACGCAGCGTGAAGTAGGTACGGATGTGGAATCGTTTGCTGACGGACTACGATTCGGTTTGAGGCAAGATCCTGATGTCATACTGGTGGGTGAGATTCGTGACTTGGAAACTGCCAAGATGGCCTTAAGCGCGGCCGAAACAGGACACATTGTGCTGTCGACGCTGCATACTCGAGATGCCAAAGGAGCCATCTCACGTTATGCCGATTTGTTTCCGCAGATCTCGCAAAGCGAAATTCGAGCCCAGCTGGCAACCAACGTTCGCGCGATCGTGTGCCAACGTTTGTTGCCGAGCGTCATCGAAGGTGAGCGTCAGGAGCTCGCGCTTGAAATCATGTTCAACACGCCCGCCATCGGCAGCGCCATTCGGAGTGGAAAACTGGAAAGCATCGATAACTACATTGTCACCGGCCGAGCCGAAGGGATGGTGTCGATGGATGAATCGATTCGACGTTTACTTGCTGCTGATAGCATCAGTCGCGAAACGGCCGAGCAGTTTATTTCAGACCGTACGTTGATTAAGCGTTAAGGATTTTTCCAGTCGTAGCTGCAACAATTGGGACAATTGTGCGACACTCATGCCCAATCGGAGCTGCAACAATTGAGACAATTGTGCGACACTCACACCAAATCGGAGTGGCAACAATTGAGACAATTGAGCGACACTCAGACGCTCTCGACAACGGGCTCGTTTAAGGGCCCGTTTAAGGGCTAGTTACGTGATAGTTGTGGCATTGAGTGCAGCCGGTGCTGGCGGCATTGGGGCGATGGCAAGCACTGCATTGTTCCAGATGCATCGACTTGAATTCACACGTGGGCAAATCCGAACCGTCAACGGAGGTTTCGAGATTTACACGGGTAAATTGACTTTGCAATTTGGGGACACTGTTCGTGTCCAATTGATGGCAGTATTTGCAGTCACTTAGTGTAGGCAGCGTCAAATGAGGTGTGTGATCGAACTTGGTGATCGCTCGAGTCGTGGCTGCTTTGCTGATCGCAGTCCAAGGTGAATGTTCGAAGGTGGACTCTGCTGACGTAACGCTCAGCACATGGCATTGCGTGCATCCACCCGGGACTTGCCTCGATAGCTCAGCGGCCCGTGTTACCTGGTCGCCACGGGTTGTAACTTGCAACAACGTTGCGAACTCGGACCAGGCGGCCAAGGTGGGGTCATTATGTCCACGTGGCATGTACCGCAGGGATAGGGTCTCGTTGTCCAAGTACCAACCCCCTTGAACCACATGAATTGCGCCACGCAACTTGGTTAGCTTCTGCCGCTTCGCAGGCGTCTGTGGTTCGACGCCGTTGCTCAACAGCAGGTCGTCGTCCGTCGACGATGTGTTGGTCTGCGTGGATGATCTGCTGGTGGATTGCGGTCCGCCAAGCAGATCCTCTTCGCTCTCTTGACTCGAAGAGCCAAGCAATAGGTCGCCATCTTGAGCACTGACCAGCTGGCTTGGCAGACTTGTTCGTTGATTGCTAGGTCGGCTAGAGGCTATTCCATCTGCTCCTTCACCAAACCAATTCTGTTTCATTTGACGGAAGATATCTGGAGGCAGACCGACGCAAAGTTCATCGACTAGTCGAACCTCGCGCTGCGTAAGCTCACGCGACAACGATTGGGCGAGTACGCTTTCCAAACGCTTACGCCACTCAACATGGCCACCGGTTGAAATGTCATCGATGAGCTTGCGTGTGCCGGCAGCAATTGTTGTCGTGACTTCACGACCAGTTTTCGCAAAATCAGCGATTGACTTGATATCGCCTGACTCGGGTAAGCGATTGACCGCCTCTGCGGTCTTCGCATCCGCCAGGAGTAATGCTCGCATGACGAGCGGCACTTTGCCCTCGTAGCCGAATTGTGCGGATGCTGGCCAGTTGCTCAGCCCCAAATTCGATTGCTGTGTGTCGCTCGGAAGGATGCTTGGCAATTGCAACACGGCCCAGCCATCAGCGGTTGCAGCGCTGATCGGTTCGCTGTGGCAGCGAGCGCAAGCGGTGTCAAAGCTACGGGTGCGAAACACCGACCCCACGCCACCTACCTGCGCCGTATCCACATGACAAGTTGAACATTCAAAAGACTCATTTTTCTTCGGGAAGTGTTTTTCGAGGTGAGCTTGATGCGTAAATGCGATCCTTCGCGATTTGGCAGGCGGATAGTTGGCGAACTCTGGATGACCATTTACAAAACTCTCGAACTGCTTTGCATGGCAAGCTTGGCAGCGTGTATCCGTAATCGCTTGCAAGTCATGTTCACGACCATGATGTTCTACGTGACAACTTGCGCATGCGGTCACCATCTCAGACGAAGATAGCAAGCCTGCGAGATGTGGTGTCGCTGATTCACGATCAGATGGACTGTCGAATTGCGGGTTGGATGAAAGCGCGTGCGTGCTGACTAGCAACCCGCGGCTGCTTAGGGCGTTGAGCGTAAGTTGCTTGAGTGTGTCGCGATTCAGATCATGTGGGCTGCGCAGCGGCAGGTTTGGCAAATGCGCTTCGTGGCAGCGTGTGCACAATTCGTCTTGAGTCGCAACGGCTCCAGTTATGGTTGAGACCGTATGTGAATTTGGATGACAAAGGCTACAACGCTGTGAGACGATTCTATTTTCGAGAATCTGAGCGTGTTTGCTCGACAAGCCCCCCGGAACAAAGGTCGCTTCTCGTTGCGGGAAAGACATCAGGCATAACAGCACACCTGCTGTGGCGATGGCCAGATTCAAAGCGAGAGTACTGCGAAAGCTCCAGGTGCTGCGGATGGGAATACAGGGGGCCGAAGCGAGCGCTTCGCACTCCCGCCAAGGCGATTGGGCACCGGTGGTTGCAGAACGTTTGTGGCATGCCAGTTCACAGGAGGAGCAGGCCGAATCGTCAACCGCTTGCTGGTGCGAACAATCTTTGTGTTGGCCACCGCATTTGCCGTTGGCTGTTGGACCATGTGAACATGAGAATCCCAGCTCGCTGTGCCCACATACCCAGGTGATATCCGGCCGAAAGCGTGGTTCGGTCACATCCCGCTGTGTGTCTTCTTTACTCACTACACAGCCCCTTGAAATCGATAGACCAGTACGACATGAATCGCAATCATGATCGCTAGCGACCACGTTAGGGCAACATGCATCGCAAACATCATGCGCAGTCGACTCTGCAGGGCGTAGTGGTAATCCAAATCGTCTTTCGTTTGTACCATGGCTGCCAACTGCTGACGACTTTGCAGTCCCTGTGCCGCCAAGTAGCGATCGAGGTCATTCAACTCTCGCAATAGTTGCCGGCGTGTGTAACCTGTTGGAATCAAGCGGTAGAGCCAGCTCCGTCGACTGAGAAAAAATGGCAACAAGCGTTGCTGATAGAATTCGACCAGGGTTGCGCCTTCACCAAAACTGGCTGAATGAATCGCCAGCTCATGCGCTTCTTTTGTCACGGACAATCGCAGCGCCGGAATGAGCTCGAGCCGAAAATCCTGCTTGATCGCAGCCAAGCGTCTGGGCAGCGCGCGACTCATATAGGTGAGTACGATTCCACTAACGGCCACAATCGTGAAGCAGGTAGCGAGCGCAATCTCAAACACACCTCGAATTGGCCAACCGATATGCATTAAAAAGACGACGCTCGCAAAACTGCCCATGTAAGTGTGCATCTGCAGCCAAGCCGAAACCGGTCCCAGACGAAACTGAATCAGTTTCTTGCGCAGACTCAGTAAATACAGCCCGGCGGTAGCGATCAGCAAAGTCCAACCGGTCGCGATGGATGCATCCCCCAAGCGATTGGCGACTGATTGAACCGCCAATGCAGTTGCGAAGACAGACGCCAGGGTCAGCGACGAAGCGATGATTCGACGGCTGCGGAATGAGGCTATGCGGCCTTGCGTTGCATCCATTGACTTACCTTTTGTAGGTCGCCTAGATCGATTCGAACCAATGCGTCGTGTGGGCAGGCAGATTGACAGGCTGGGCCAGTGCGCGATTGACTGCACAAGTCGCATTTACTGGCTTGCAGGATCGGTAATCCATTGGCTTCATCAATTCGCACGCGGCCCGAATCATCGTTGGTGCTGACCATACGAATGTTGTCGTACGGGCAGCTCTCCGCACACGATTTGCAACCGATGCAGGTTTGCGGATTGATGTTGATCGTGCCTGATTCTTGATCGCGATGAATGGCTCCCGTCGGGCAACCGATCATGCATACGGGATCTTCGCAGTGCATACACGCATGAGCGAACATCCAGGGCCCATACTGTGGTCCACTGCGAGAAAACAACGGGGCACCGCCGCCATGGGTTGTCGAACAGGCTCGCAGGCAATCGTCGCAGCGAGTGCAACGGTCCATGTCGATCACCATGGCTTCACGGCCGTTCATCAGCCGATTGTCGACCATAAACTCCAGCAAACCCGTTTCAACGGTCTGTTCATCCGCCCGAATCAACTCCGCGTCGAGCACTGGTTGGCCAAACTGATAACGTGGCGATTCGACGGGGGCGGGTAACTCCGAGGCTCGCGTGAATGGCAGAACATGGTCGTAAACGACTTGCTTGGGTATGCACACTGCATCGACATAGCCGATGGCACGCAAAGACTCTTGATAGGGGAGTGCGAGTACATGCGGTGCTTTGGTTCGATTGTGAAACAGCTCTCGTAGTCCGAACAGTTCGCCTTTGCCCAGATAAGCTAACGTGCGATGCCCTGCACCCTGACGTCGGCTAAGTCTTGCAAAGCCACCGCGCACAATCCATAGACCTACGGCATAGGTCCCTTCTTCAGCGATGAGTGGCTCTTTCGCGATTTGCTCTGCCGCAGATCGTTTGGCTTGCTTGCGATACTCGGCGTACCATTCGAGATTGCCGAACGATTCAAAAGTGACCGCTTCAACGACTTTGGCCAGATGGTCTTCGGGCACGTATCGCAACAGTGGCGTTTCACGCAAATGCGTACTAAGGACTTCCGCACGATATCGCTCATCCAGCAAAGCGCGGAACTGCGGATCCTGCTTCAGTAGCTTTAGGCCTTGCCAGCGGATCTCGAGTACCGTGCAATCATCTTCGGCGACGGCAGTGAATTCTCGCGGTGATCGCGTTACCGCAGCCATCTCGCCGAACAGCTCGCCGCTGGCAACGACTGAGCTCGAATGATCGGCCAGCACTCCAGGAACATCCTGTAGAAAGACTCTCGCATTTTGGCCTTCGCCTCGCTGCGAAAATGCCACCGGCGCAGCTTGCTTCACAGTTGCCCGAGTTCCGCGATTCTCTCTGCGTCGATCAGGCTTCTTGCGGAACATGCTCAGCCAAGGTAGGCCAGCGCGTCGTTCGTTCTGTCGCGGGTCATCCGCCAACAACCGCGACAAGAAAATTCGAACTTGACCGTTAAGGACCAAGTAGGCGCTGCCGCCATACTGACCCTCGCGAAAGATGATGTCGCCAGACTTGAGATCCAGTAGCCGAGAGTCATTCTTCAAGATATCGGCGAGCGGAGCTGTTTGCGCAAAACGTCGCTCATCCATCAATGAAAACGGCGGCAGCTTTAGCAGCGAAGCAATGCTGGCATCAGATGCATTGGGATCCAGCGGATGATCCCAACGGTCTGGCCGTTGCACTTCGACAAGTTCCTGCACCATTCGTTTTTGCTCTCACAGCCATTGCTATCAAACGTTCGCGCAAGGTTGCGCAATCGTTTCATCGGCAGTTAAGATGTAAGAGTTAAACCAATTGTAGCGGTGGCAACGTGCCGCCAAGCTGGAGGCTAGTGGAGCGTCAAGCTTTAATTTTAGGGTGGCACGCCCCTGAGGCTCTGCGACGGGCGTGTCGAATTGCGCTGAATTACGCTGGAACCACGCCCTTCGCAGAGCCTCAGGGGCGTGCCACCCAAACCCGATTACCCTAAGATTAAATCGTG
>JANRMD010000562.1:0-8280 GCA_033761895.1 Pirellulaceae bacterium
TAAAGCTTGATGCTCCAGTAGGTTAGGTCACCGCCCGGGAGCCGTAATAAGCACGCTTGCCTTTCCATTATAGGACTTGGCTCCAATTGAAAGGAAACTAGTCGCGGATTTTGTCGCGGTGGTACAAAGGGGCTGGCTGCGGCAGTTGTCTGTTCTTTTTGGACAGCCCAGTCCGCTTTGGCAATTAGCCGCCGTGCGTTAGCACCGGTTCCCACGGCTATCCCAATTAGCCGCCGTGCGTTAGCGTGCGTTAGCACCGGTTCCCACGTGAAAACCGGACGCTAGTACGTTCCGGCTAATATTCAACCGGAAGATTTAAGCTACAGGCGGCTTTGCCCAATTAGCCGCAGTGCGTTAGCACCGGTTCCCGCACCGGTTCCCGCAGCGGTTCCCGCACCGGTTCCCGCAGCGAAAACCAGACGCTAGTGCGTTCCGGCCAATATTCGCCCGCCAATCCGACATGCATGTGGCATGTTGCCGCTCAAATTTAAATCTTCTGATCGACCTGGGCTTCCGAGCGCGGTAGACTAGAGGCGTGTAAAGCTCCCTCCCGTCACCCGAAGCTCGCCATGCCCACCCCAAATCGCATCCTCGCTGCCTTGTGGTTTGTAGGAACATGTTGTTTCGCCCAATTGGGTTTCTCTCAAGTTGAGCCTACAAGTGCCCCCGCGGCCGAAGCTGAACAAATCGAGTTTTTTGAATCGCAAATCCGACCATTGCTAATCAAGCATTGTTTGGAATGTCACGCCAATGACACTGAGGCGAGCGGTGGGTTGCTACTGGATTCACGTCCCAATTGGGAACGGGGTGGCGATTCTGGGGACGCAATTATTCCCCGCGATCCGGCGTCGAGTTTGCTGATGCGAGCGGTGCAGTATGACGATCCGGACTTGCAAATGCCTCCTGACGGCAAACTGCCTGCGTCGGCGATCGAAGCGCTGCGCGTTTGGATCGAAAAAGGTGCTGCGGACCCGCGCAGTGAAGTTAGTGTTCCACGCACCAACTCGAAAGCTCTATCGGTGGCCAACGCGCAAGAGCATTGGGCATATCGGCCCGTCATCAGGCCTGAGCTACCGAAGACTAATTCGAGCACCGCCGTTGACGCCTTTATCGACGCCAAACTTGAGGCCGCTGGCGTACAGGCGGCCCCCTTAGTTTCCCGTGCACAGTGGCTCCGACGTTTGACATTTGATTTGCACGGACTTCCACCCGATCCAAACGTGCTGGCTGCGTTTGAAGCGGACACCAGCTCCGATGCTGAAGCGAGGATGCTCGATCGACTGTTAGACTCTCCGCGTTTCGGCGAGACTTTTGCTAGGCACTGGATGGATGTCGTGCGGTACGCCGAGTCAGTTACGCTGCGAGGGTTCGTTTTGCCTGAGGCATGGCGTTATCGAGACTACTTGATCGAAGCCTTCAATGACGATCGCCCCTTCGATCAGATGATCATCGAGCAAGTGGCCGGCGATCTTCTTGCTGCCGAAGATCGGCAGGAGCGGACGCGCCAGTTGGTCGCAACCAGCTTTTTGACTTTAGGAAACACCAATCTCGAAGAGCAAGACAAGACACAGTTGGAGATGGATTACATCGACGAGCAACTGGAAGTTCTTGGTCGTGCTTTCTTGGCGCAAACCATCGGTTGCGCTCGCTGCCACGATCATAAGTTCGACCCGATTCCAACCCGTGATTACTACGCCCTAGCGGGTATCTTTCGCAACACCATCGCCATGGAACACGAAAACGTTTCCAAGTGGGTCGAGCAACCGTTGCCGATAGAGCCCGACCAAGCAGCAAAGTTCGATCAGTGGGCGTCCGATGCCAAACGACTGACTCAAAAGATTGCCTCGCTCAAGAAGAAATCAGGGGATAAAGTAGATCCCAACAAGTCGATCGATGCTTCAACTTTGGAAGGCATCGTCATCGACGACGTGGACACGAAACTGATCGGCGATTGGATCGATGGTACAACTGTGGCTGGATATGTTTCTAGTCGGTACTTGCACGATGGCAACAGCGGTAAAGGTGAAAAATCTGCTACCTTCGAGCCCAAGCACCTAGCGCCTGGCGAGTATCGAGTCCGGATGTCGTACACGCCCGCACCTAATCGTGCTTCGAATGCCAAAGTGGTTGTCTTCAGCGCCGACGGCGAAAAGGCTCACCGAGTCAATCAACAGCAGGCTCCCGACGATGGCATCTGGATTTCGCTCGGCAATTATCGCTTTGAGAAAGATGGTCAAGCGTTTGTGATCGTTTCAAATAGCGAAGCGGACGGTCATGTGGTCATCGATGCAATTCAGTTTTTGCCAATTGCTCTGACGAATGCGGCGGATAGTGCTATAAAGCAGGCCTCCGAAAAGAGCTCTTCAGAAAACTCGCTCACCGCAAAACTCAAGGCTGAAGTCGATGAGCAAGAACTGAAAAGCCTCGAGAAGGAGTTAGCGGCCTTGAAAGTCGCTCTCGACGCTAGGCCGCGGTTCATGACGGTTCGCGAGCAGACTCCCGCTAAGGATATCCCGATTCATATTCGCGGTAATGTCCATAATCTCGGCGAAGTTGTTCCACGGGGTTTCTTAACTGCCTTAGACGTTGGCAATGCCTCTCAAGTAACGTTTGACGAAGATTCCAGCGGACGGTTGCCGTTGGCACGGTGGCTCAGCGATACCCGCAATCCACTGACCGCTCGCGTTTATGCGAATCGTGTATGGTCGTGGCTGATTGGGCAGGGTTTGGTAGCCACGACCAACAACTTTGGCACCACAGGAAACCAGCCTTCTCATCCCGAATTGCTGGACTGGTTAGCTGATGAACTGATGCGCAGCGGTTGGTCAACTAAGCATTTGGTGCGTTGTATCGTCTTGTCCGATGCTTATCGACGCGCGGTCGTAGACGCCACTTCCGAAGCGCAGCGAAATGATGTGGCTAATCAATGGTTGTGGCGAGGGAACTTAAAGCGAGTTACCGTCGAGTCGCTGCGAGATGCAATGCTAAGTGTGAGTGGGGAGCTGGACTTGGCGATAGGCGGTTCCATGATTAAGCCTAGTGTCAAAGAGGATTACAACTATCCGCATCAGGCCACGCGCAGGAGTCTGTACCATCCCGTCCTGCGCAACTCCTTGCCTGAGTTGTTTGAAGCATTCGACTTTGCCGATACCAGCGTTTCGATTGGCGAACGAGCTCGCAGCACCGTAGCCCCGCAAGCGCTCATCATGATGAACCATCCGTGGGTTGTCGCGCGTGCGGCCGCAACGGCTAAACTGATCGAACGCGAGTTTTCATCGGCTGAATTGGCCGTCGAACACTTGTACCGCTCCTGCTATGGGCGAGCGTCAACCGATGTTGAAAGGGCTGAGTGTGTCGCGTATTTAGTTGGTGGCAAGCAAGATAGCCCAAGTGAATTGGATTCGAAAAGACTGATGACTTTGGCCCAGTCGCTATTCGCAGCCCTGGATTTTCGATATTTGGAGTAGCTTCAACCGATGGCTAACCCCAGAACCCTCGATGAACAACCCTTGATGATCAACCCTTGATCACAAAATGCACTGGATGCCGCTTATGCATAACTTGATTTCGCGACGTGCAGCGCTGCAACTTTCGGGCTGCGGCTTTGGGGCTCTGGCGGCTCAAGCGATGGGCGGTCGTGCTTCGATCGCTAGTGATGTGATGGCGCATATCGCCCCGCGAGCGAAACGGATCATTTTTCTATTCATGCAGGGTGGCGTCAGTCAAGTTGATTCGTTCGATTACAAACCGACTCTCGCCAAAGCCGATGGCAATAAACAAGCCTTTGACGATGCGCGGCAACTGGCGAAAACGGGTAAGCGTGGTACCGAACATCGTGTGATGAAATCGCCCTGGACTTTTCAGAAGTATGGCGAATCAGGACGTTGGGTTTCGGAGCTTTTTCCCGAGACGGCTCAACACGTCGATAAGCTGTGCTTCCTGCATGGGATGCATACCGAAGGCGTGGCTCATGGTCCGTCAACTTTGTTTCTTCATTGCGGTTCAACCAACTTTATTCGGCCGTCTTTTGGCTCTTGGGTACTGTATGGCCTCGGGACTGAGAATGAAAACCTGCCGGGATTTATTTCGATAGCTCCGTCGGTCGGTAATGGAGGGCCACGAAATTATGGTAGCGCTTTTTTACCCGCTAAGTACCAGGGAACGCGCATTGGTGGTACTGGTAAAGATCAACTGCAAATTGAGAGTCTGAGTCGTGAGGGTGCAAGTGTCGCAGAGCAGCAAGAGCAACTGAGGATGCTTCAGCGACTGAACGAAACACAAATTGCCAGACGCGGTATGCGGGATTCTGAATTCGATGCGCTCGTCGAATCGTACGATCTCGCATGGCGGATGCAAAGCATCGCACCTGAGATCATGGATATTGACAACGAGTCTGAGGCTACTTTGCGATTGTATGGAATCGATCGACCTGAAACAAAGTCGTACGGCCAAAAGTGTTTGCTAGCTCGAAGGCTTTGCGAAGCCGGTGTGCGATTCATCCAAGTCAACTACGGAGATAACTCAGCCAACCCGGCCTGGGACCAGCATTCGAACCTTCCTAAACACGCCGATCACGCCGCCGCCGTCGATCGTCCAATTGCAGGCTTGCTGGCGGATCTGCAACAGCGTGGACTGCTCGAAGATACCATTGTATGGTGGGGTGGTGAATTCGGTCGCACACCTTATGCACAAGAAAATGGTACAGGCCGTGATCACAATCCGGGCGGTTTCACCGTCTGGCTGGCCGGCGGTGGCGTCAAGGCGGGCTATGCACACGGAGAGACGGACGATTTTGGTTTCCAAGCAATCCATGGAAAAGTCCATATGCACGATCTTCATGCAAGTTTGTTGTATGCCATGGGCCTGGATCACGAACGACTTACATTCGAGCATGCGGGCCGTAATTTCAGACTGACGGACATCTACGGCCGCGTCGTCAAAGAGATATTCGCGTAATCCAAGCCTATTCCTGTGATCACGTGAACTAACCCGGCTCCAGGTTCCCCGACCGCCGAGCTTCTTCTGCTTTCTTCTCATGCTCGTGCTCATGCTTATGCTCGGGCTCGTGCTACGAAAACGGTAGGTGCCCCCCAACCTGTGCGACTGCTAGCTAGCAAAACTTCTACAAGGTGCCAGCCACCCTCTGCAGAGTGAGTAGTGGGACGGACGGAACAAAGTGCCACCCACCTTACAGAAGATGGGCAAGATGATGCCAAGTCGCGCAAGGCGCCAGCCACCTATCGCGTGCAATTGCTAGCAAGTCCTGCAAGGTGCCAGCCATCATTTGTTCACCAGCTGCCTGCCGTCTGGCGACGGAAGGTGCCGCCCACCTTAATGCTAATTTGGCTGGCAAGCGATCAAGCAGATCGGGAAAGGGTCGCACCTGGCGGGAGCTACCCACCCAGCCACCGAACCTGCTTAACGGGTTCTTATGGGCTCGCAGGCGGCATTAGTTCGGCTAATACTGGTCTCGAAAATTTTGTTAACTTTGAAACTTTGGCTGCAATAATGAGGTAGCCGTCCGCTCATGGGCAGCTAATAATGTCCAGGACGTCGAAATGCTATGCGAGTTGAACGCAATTGGCGGTTGTCAGCAACTCCCACAGAATCTGATGTTAGACTATCATTGGTGGAATATTGGGCGTATGATACGTCCTAATCGCGGAATTCCAGCCCAAAAAACCTCAACAGTACTCATTGATGCGGCTTCCCCGTGTCCCACCGTACCATTTCCATCCCTAATACAGTGCAACTCGACGCTTTCGGCACGCGCTTGCCGCGGAGGTCGAATGATCGCTGCACTGTCGAAAAGACCGACTCAAGAGGGTTTTGGGGAGAGGTTGCGTTCCATTTTGGCTTGAAATTCGCCGCGGATTATTCTATCGGCTTGATCTGCGACCGCTGCGACGAGCGACGAACCTTGTTTTTCCGTCGAATGTTCTTTCTGGCTTCCCTTCCCTTAGACCAATTGCGCGCCATAACTAGCGCCCGTTCGATGAGTTTTCAATGAACAGCTACAGCCTTGATTACATCGATGATTTGTATGTTCAATACATTCGCGATCCTGGGAGTGTTTCGCCCGGTTGGCGCAAGTACTTTGAAGAGTTTTCTTTAGCAGCAGGCGCTCAAGCGCCCGGTGCGGCAGTGGATGCTGGTGGCGTGGCTGTCGCCCTGGCTGACGATGATGAGATGCCGACCGCGCATGCTCGCTCGATTCGCGACGAAGCGCTGTGGTTGGCCAAGATGCAGGACCGCGTCGATCAGCTAGTGCGGGAGTATCGCGTTCGCGGCCACTTGATGGCCCATTTGGATCCGCTTGGGATTCAGCGTGAACATCATCCGCCTGAGCTGGACCCCGAGTCGTATGGACTGAGTAACGCTGATCTCGAACGACCGTTCAGTTGCGAGAATTTGCAATACGTCGATGGCCGTTCGCTAGGGGCAATACTCGCTAAACTGCGAGCAACATATTGTCGAAGTATCGGCGCGCAGTTCATGCATATAGACAATCGGACAATCCGCGATTGGCTGCAGCGACGGATGGAGAGCTGCGAGAATCGACTGGATTTGTCCCGTGAAGTTCAGGTTCGAATTTATACTCGCTTAGCTGATGCGGCGATTTTTGAAGAATTTGTTCGCAAGAAATTCGTTGGAGCCAAGACGTTTTCGCTGGAGGGTGCCGAGAGCCTGATTCCGTTGCTCGACCTAGCACTCGAAAAGGCTGGTCAGCACAACGTCACCGGCGTAGTCCTGGCGATGGCTCATCGCGGCCGACTGAACGTGCTGGCAAACATTCTCGGTAAGCGTGCGCAGAGTATTTTCTGGTCCTTTGATGATCCGCGGCCCGACATGCATCGTGGGACTGGGGATGTGCGCTATCACTTGGGTTATAGCAGTGACTGGACCACTTCGACGGGTGCAAAAGTGCATATCTCATTGTGCTTTAACCCCAGTCACTTGGAGTTCGTCAACACGGTCGCACAGGGCCGCTGTCGGGCAAAGCAAGATCGCGCCAAAGACGAACGTCATGCGGAGACAATGACGATTTTGATTCACGGCGACGCTTCGTTCGCGGGTGAAGGTGTCGTGCAAGAAACGCTCAACTTGAGCCAACTGCCAGGCTACACGACTGGCGGAACGTTGCATGTGATCATTAACAACCAAGTTGGCTTTACAACGGAATCTCACGAAGCGCGTTCGTGCACCTACGCCACCGACGTAGCCAAGATGCTGCAAATCCCAATTTTCCACGTCAATGGCGAGGATCCCGAAGCCGTCGCTCAAGTTGTCAATTTGGCGATGGACTTCCGCCGCGAGTTCAAGCGAGATGTTGTGATCGACATGTACGCTTATCGACGTTGGGGCCATAACGAAGGAGACGAACCTCGCTTCACGCAGCCCCGAATGTACAAAGTGATTGATGAACGTAAGAGTGTTCGCGAAAGTTACTTGGAGCGCCTGCTCGATATGGGCGGCAAGATCACTCGCCAAGAAGCGGACGGTATCGCCGAAGTTCGCCAGAACAAATTAGAGCGGGAATTCGAAGCGGCTCAGAAAGAAGAATATGTCTCCGATTTGCAAACCTTGGGTGGCCATTGGTCAGGGTACTTTGGCGGGCCGGAGCCGACGGGCGACAATCCAGTCACAGGTCTGACGAAAGAGCACGCGGTTAGTTTGCTCAGTAAGCTGTCGACCATTCCCGCTGACTTCAACATCAATCGCAAATTAGTCAAGTTCCTTAAGGATCGGGCTGATATGGCCGCCGGCCAGAAATCGCTGGACTGGGCAAGCGGTGAAGCGTTAGCGATTGGCAGTCTGCTGACCGAGGGACATCCGGTACGATTGAGCGGTCAAGACTGTGAACGTGGTACCTTTAGCCAACGGCACGCTGTACTGCATGACACCGTCAACAATCAAAAGTACACGCCGCTGAAATTGCTTGACCCGAATCAAGCCCGACTGGACATCAACAACAGTCCGTTAAGCGAAGCTGGCGTACTCGGTTTTGAGTACGGTTATTCGCTTGATTGCCCAGAAGGACTGGTGGTTTGGGAGGCGCAATTTGGCGACTTCTGGAATGTGGCTCAAGTGATCGTCGATCAGTTCATTGCCAGTGCAGAAGACAAATGGGGTCGACTCAGTCACCTGACCTTGTTGCTGCCACATGGTTTCGAAGGACAAGGTCCAGAGCATTGTAGCGCCAGGTTGGAACGTTTCTTGTTGCTAACAGCCGAAGACAATATCCAGGTCACTCAGCCGACAACGCCCGCCCAGTATTTC
>JANRMD010000563.1:0-19020 GCA_033761895.1 Pirellulaceae bacterium
TTTGTAGCTTGGGACCGTTTGTCCCGAGCGCTGTATGAATTCACCGTACGACTTGAAGCACGGGATAAATGGTCCCATCCTACGCTGCCGCGGTTTAACTTTAGGGTTCAAGTTCAATCCTGCAACAAGACAATTGTGCCCCAAGGCTTTACTCTTACATGGAACCGTGAGCAGATGAATCGCGATTCATTCGGAGATCAAGAGGGAGAGGAAGAAGGCCTCGATTTAACCTCCGAGCCGACTTGCAAGCAAGAAAAAACTCCAACGCCAAATTCGAACTCGATTAACAAGCCAAGTGGACTAACTCACATTCAGGTCCACTTCCGCTGCTGTAAAGTCTATTGGCGTTTCCCGATCCCTGCTGATGTGTTGAGCGGAGCCAAGGACAGCTGGTTTGTGTACTGCCCTCGTTGCGGAAGTCAGTTGAGATTGCCTTGACCTAAAACATCAGCTTAACGGTAGCGGAATGCGTCAAGCATTTCGAGTAGCCACCGTCGCCAGACGGTGGACGCGACGCGGGGGACTAACCACCACTTGGCAGCGGGGGCTACCGGCGCCCCCGAAAACCTTGACGGTTTCCGCTACCAATAATCAACAAGCCATCAAGCATCAAGCATTTCGGGTAATCTCGTAGCGGAATGCGTCAAGCATTTCGAGGGTACTACAGTAGCCCCTCGAAATCCCTGAGGGCTTCCGCTAGGCAGTAATCAACAAGCCTGAAATGGGTTGTGTTTGCATAAGCGGCGGGTTCAGCGGACGGGGGCGTCCGCGCTCCAGAAAACCGGATCGCGGACTGGGGCGTCGAAAGGTACTGTCAGCAAATCAGTAGCTCACGAAAACCTTGACGGTTTCCGCTACCAATAATCAACAAGCATAAAGCATCAAGCATTTCGGGTAACCTCGTAGCGGAATGCGTAAAGCATTTCGAGGGTGAATAGGCAGGTTTATTGAGTGCTTTCACGCAATTTAACTCTGGTGAGCGTAGGATGGGACCATTTGCCCCGTCCTTCCTGTCTTGAGTTGAATCTCATAGTACGCTCGGGACAATGGTCCCAAGCTACGAGCACTTAGGGCTGCGATTTACCCAGGTAGCCAGCGCTGCTTTGGAAGTAACGGCGACGACGCAATTGCGTATCGGCTTTCTGCTCGCTTTGCTGCGATTTGAGGTCGTCGAGATTCGCGCGGCAGACGCGACATCCGACGGTTTCTATGTGGAACTGAATGTACTTGTGAAGATTCTCATCCATGGCTCCGAGCAAAAAACTCCCCAGTTGTTGGCGCGAGGGACAAGTCAATCGATTGCGGCGCCAGATCTCGCCCAGTCCATGCACTCCCGCTTCACGCATTCCAACCAGCGATACCAGCCGCTCGCGCAGCTGTTCGCTAGTGCGCAATTCAATTTCAACACTTGCCATCAGTTCAGCGGGTAACAGTTCATCCAAATACGCTTGTAACTGTTGGTCTGAAAACGTGTGCGACATAAATCCACCTAGAAGATTGTTTGCTAACAACTTCCACTCTAGTCGATACGCTGATCGCTGAGAAGAACCGAGTCGTACCTAGCAACGGCTTCGCTCCGTGCATTTGCGAGAAACATCAACAATAACTGAGTTTTCTGCTAACATTTGTGGGGCATCCATCTTCCTCTCCCTGCCTTGGAACACAGCTATGCGAAACAGAATCCGAATATCTCAGCTCACGCGCCTTGCCAGTCTGTGGCTTGTGCTTGCATCCGCCTCATTCGCGCAGAAACCCGCCGAGAGTTATCCACTCGGGCCTGATTCACTCAAGCAAGAAGGTGTGCCTGTGGGCAAGGTGACCAAACACCAGTGGACCACAAGCAAAATCTACGAAGGAACCGAACGCGATTACTGGATCTACGTTCCTGCCCAGTATGATGCAACCCAACCAGCCTGCGTGATGGTGTTTCAAGATGGGCAGGGTTATGTCAGCGAGGACGGCCATAGTCGCGTTCCTACGGTCTTTGATAACTTGATTCATCAGAAAGCGATGCCGGTTACGATCGGCATTTTTATCAACCCTGGAGTCTTTCCGTCGGTTGATGGCAAAAAGCCGAGAAGCAACCGTAGCTTCGAATACGATTCGCTGGGTGATACTTACGCACGATTTTTGTTGGAAGAGATACTGCCTGAAGTTGGCAAGCAATACAAATTGACTGACAAAGCCGAGGGGCGAGCCATTGCGGGTATCAGTTCAGGTGGCATTTGCGCATTCACAGTCGCTTGGGAACGCCCCGAAGCCTTCAGTAAAGTGATCAGCTATGTCGGTAGCTTTACCAACATTCGCGGCGGGCATGTGTATCATGCACTTATTCGCAAAACCGAGAAGAAACCGATTCGTATCTTTTTGCAAGATGGCGAAAACGATCTAGACAACTTGCATGGCAATTGGCCCTTAGCAAATCGCGAAATGGCGGCTGCGTTCAAATTCAGTGGCTACGACTACCGTTTCGAAATGGGCACGGAAGGTCACAACGCGAAACACGGCGCTGCCATTCTGCCTGAAATGCTTCGCTGGACTTGGCGTGATTATCCAGGAGTGGTTGCTACAGAAGTGAAAGGAGCCAAATGATGCACAAGACAACTCTTTCCTTAGCAACCCTGAGTTTGGTAGCCATCTTTGCATGTGTCCTTTCCGTCGGTGCCCCAGCATTAGCTCAGGACATGGCACTAGCGGATGTCTTGATCGATGGTGAAGGCTGGACCGTGGTTGCCGAGGGTTATGGCTTCACGGATGGCGCTGCAACTGATGCAGATGGCAATTTCTATTTTGCCGACGTTTCCAAAGGCGACACGATCAACAAGATTGCCCCTGATGGAACAACCTCAGTGTTCGCTAAAAATGCGACTCGCATAAGCGGCCTGCAGTTTGGTCCGGACGGCCGTATGTACGCATGCCAAGGCGGGAAGCCAGGGAATATTGTGGCATTTGAAAAGAACGGTGACATGAAAATCATTGCCAGCGATGTCGAGCCTAATGATTTGGTGGTCACAGCCAAAGGCGGCATATACTTCACTGAAACGGGCAAAGCCCAAGTGACTTACATCGCGCCTGGACAACCACCTGTCAAAGCTGGAACAGGACCTACGAAGCCTAACGGTATCGCGCTTTCATTGGACCAAGAAACTGTAGCGGTCAGTGACTATGGCGGCGAATTCGTATGGACGTGGCGCATTGCCAAAGACGGTATGCTCCAGTTCAGTGCCCCTTACATGAGCCTGCGACTGCCTACTCCGCCAAGTATCGCTGGGCCAAACGCTGGGCCAAAAGTTGCCCCAACGGCCGCCGTGCCGCCAACTAGTAAAGGTGATGGTATGGCTACGGACGCGGCCGGACGTTTTTATGTGACTAGCGCCGTCGGTTTGCAGATGTTCGATCCAACCGGTCGACTTTGCGGCGTCATTGCTGCCCCGCAAGCCAAACCGCTGGTGAGTGTTGAGTTCTCGGGGCCAGACCTAAGTTACCTGTATGTTTGTTGCGGCGATAAGATTTACCGTCGCCAAACTAAGACGCACGGTCTGCTTTACTTCAAGTAAGCAACGCTTGCTAAGCGATTGCTTTCACGCCATTGCTGACGCGTTTGCCCCCAAAGTTCAATGGGAACTGAAGCGTGAGGATCGGGTAATGCGCCCGGTCCCAGCTTCACCGATCCAAGCCGCTGGGCTAACCTCTGGGACTCAAAATTTTCAGGAGAAATGGAATGCACAACCTTGTCCCAATGCAGCTGTTCGAAGGCATAGTCCATGCTCGCGATTGCAGCTTCCAATGCGTAGCCCTTTCCCATAAAGCGAGATATTAGTCCCCAACCTACTTCTCGGTCAGGCCAATGGTGTGGGTAGAGCGGTCCAACCCGGCCGATCCATTCATGAGTTTGTTTACACAGGACGCTAAACATAAAAAAGCCATCCAATGCCCAAGCCCCGGCCCCAGTGCGCATAATTCTCCATGTGACGGAGTCCGCTACCACGCCACCTAAATGCTTCATGGTTATCGGATCTCGATGAAACTCACAAAAGCCCGGAAAGTCTTCCGGCACAGGCGGCCGCAAATACAGCCTCGCCGTTTCAATGGTTGGTCCCAATGGGGAATTGAACGAAATCACCTCGAAGCTCCCGCTTACGGTTGAGAAAAAACGGCACGCTTTGCTTGACTATTGTAAATCGTTGTTTTTTCGCCCCCAAAAGCAGTAAATACAACCCGAGCATCACTTGGGAGCGATCATGTACTTGAGCAACGCCGACAGTTCGGCGTCTCCCAATACCTCGGCAAAGTTCTCTGGCATCAGTGATTTCGAAGAATCGCGGCGCTGCTCGACTGTGTTGGCAGCAATCGTAGTGGCCTTACCATCTTGGCCAACAACCTGCAAACTGCCATCTGGTTGTTCGCGAATTAAACCTGTCACGACGCGATCGCCTTCTAACAACAACGTTGACATACGAAATGCAGTATCAACATTGCGGCTTGGATCCAAGATATCTTCTCCCAAACGCTCGACGCCGCGCTTACCTACGCCGTCCAACTGTGGACCAACCAACGTTCCTTTGCCTGCCAACTGATGGCAAACCGCGCAGCTCTTTTCGAACAGCAGCTTGCCTTGCTCCACCGAAGCGTCATTCAAGTTCAACTTCGCTACTCGAGCAGCGATCGCTGCCGAGTTTTCATCGGGCAATTCAGAGGCTTGTTGAATGAGAGTTTTCAGTCGTTGACGCACTTCTTCTGAACAACCTTCAGGCAGAATAGTCTCTTTACCCCGCAGCGCCCGGAGGCTCAACTTGCCTTGATCAAGTAGTTGCACCAAAGTTGAACAGCCCGGTACAGTGCGCAGTAACCGAGTCGCAAACGCGGTCTGTTGCCGGTTAGTCACAGCCAAACTTATCTGCTCTGCCAACAACTTCGTGGCGGCATCACGTGCTGATTGATCGGCCGATAGCAGATCATTGTTTACCAATCCCGCTTGATTGATCTCAAGCGCTTGTTCAGCCAATGTTTGAGCGAGCACTTGCTGCTTGGCTTCGGCCAGTGCTGAGGTCAGCTGTGCTCGCATTCGCGGGCTCAGGGCCGCTGAAGCCAACAGCGTCTCGAACTGTTCGGTAACGGCGGGTGTGATGCGACGACGCAACAGTGGATTGATGGCTGCGAGCACTTCACCAGCGTTGGATGGGTTCAATCCGTTTACGGAGAAACGGCCAACGCCCAGCCATGCGTACGCGTTCCCCTTGTCGCCATCGACCACTTCTATACGAACCGGACGCCCCACGTGCTCTTTTCCCGACCATTTGACTGCTACCGCAATATCGCTTCGCGGTGGAAAGGCCGTTTGCAAGGTCGTCCCCAACTCAGCATCCACTAGACGTACCAAGTTCTTTTTGTGATCGTCTTCCGAAGGGTTTCCGTTATGACCGCACAACCAAAATTCGAGATCGGCAGGGCACGCAAACGTGCTGCTCGCGAGCGTGCCTACATAGGCTTCTCCACGAGTTAGACTCGAGAGCACCGTGATCGCTTGACCGTCGCTGCACTTACGCGCTTCGCCGTTCCATTCGGCTCCGCTGGTATCGCGCCAGTCCACCATGGCCTGCTGATTCGCGATCGCTGCTTCCATTTTGGTCCGCAACTGCTGAGCAACTTCACCGGCGAAGACTTTTAGCTGGTCAGGGTAGTTTGCATTTTGAGCGGCCAAGGCTACGCAAATCGATTCGAGTGATTTGGCTAACGCGATCGAATTGTCACCATTGATTTTCTTCACCAAGCGGATGGTCGCTTCCGTCATTGTCGGAGTCATCCGCTTCGCCGCCCCAGCAATCGCCGCTTGAACCAAGTCCGCATCCGCATCGGCATGTTCATCCACATACCTCAGCAGCGCTTCGGCAGCCAAACTGCTATCGAGGCTCGGCAGGATACTGGCGAACTCGCCAGCTAGCGGATCATCGATCGCCAATGTCATGCGCGTTGGAGCGGCTTTACCACTCCCAAATTGCCACGACTCAGCGATCGCCTTGAGTGCTTCTTCATCGCGCATCAGACTTCTCACCGCAATTCGAGCCGCTTGACGCAGCGTGGGATCTGAGTTCGTATTTGCCTTAGCGAAGTTCAAAAGCGCTCTCACGTTGCCAGCGTTTCCGCAGCGTCCAAACGCCTCAATGGCAGCCAAACGTACTTGGGGTTCCGGACTGTCGGCGGCTTTGCGAATGGCGGCAGTCAGTGCTGAAGCATTCGAGTGCAGCGGTTGTGAGGCCGCGCGCAACGCATCCACTTGTAAGCGCGGAGTACCATTGGCAATTACAGTCACCAGATCCTCATCGCGCAGTTCCCCGCGACTCCAAAGAATGGCCAAGCATGAAAGACGCTCGAGCTCCGGAGTTTTTTCTGCGAGCAGTTTCAATCGTACGGCATCAAGCTTCTTAGCGTGGAGGTTAGTTTGCCGCGCCCGCTCGATCGCCAACTCGCGGCGTGTCAAATTCGAACTTCCTAATTCCTCCAAATCGACTGGACTTAGCGTCGCTGCGTCGAAGATCTGCTTCTGATACTCAGTCAAACTTTGAATTGGTTTCGCTGTATCCTTGCCGCGATAAACAATGCGCCAGATGCGGCCACTTTCACGATCACGTCCTGGATGTTCAAGTGGCACTTCGTAATGGCCAATGATCTTGTTGTAGAAATCGGCGACATACATAGCACCATCTGGTCCCAGCTGAATATCAACCGGCCGGAACCAAGGATCGTCGCTGGTCATGAAATCGGGCAGCTCGCGAGCGGTAACGGTTGCTCCCTTGCGTTCAATCGCATTGCAGTTAATGCGACTGGTCATCACATTGCCACTGTAGAAACGCTTTTGGAAGGCCGCGGGAAACTGGTCCGCTTGATAGTAGATCAGCCCACAAATTGCTGTGCTGCCATGCAAGTGGTCCATCATTGATGGGGCGAACCCTAGACCATCATGGGGTCGACCAAAACTGGGATAGCAGCCTCCACGCAGCAGTGCTGTGATCGGCTTGCTGTGACAGTCGGCCGAGTACAGGTTGCCCCAATCGTCCGCTGCCAGTCCGAACGGATTGACTTGGCCCATGGTCCATTGCTCGACGCGCGAGCCATCGTCGCGAAATCGCAGCGTGTTGCCTGAGATCAATTTGACGCTCGACCCATCTTTGGCTGTGACGTTGGATTGATTGTTGAAACCATGGCAAGCGTAGATCCAACCATCAGGACCTCGACGCAGACCATTGACCATTCCATGGGTATCGCGAGTGGTGTCGAAGGGGCCGAGGATCTTGATCCGTTCGTCCGCTTTATCGTCACCGTCGTTGTCGCGCAGAAAGACAATGTCTGGAATATTGAAACAGATCACACCGCCGGCTGTCGGCAGCAGTCCCATGGGAATGTTCAGTTTGTCGGCGAAAGTAGTGACCTTATCCGCTCGTCCATCGCCGTCGGTATCTTCCAGAATTTTGATCGAATCGCGAGGCTCTGTGCCGGGTTTGGCGGGATAGGGATACTCGATCGTATTCGTTATCCACAGCCGACCGCGTGTGTCCCAAGCCATATTGAGCGGTTTGGCAATCTGTGGCTCAGAGGCAAACAGCTGAGCTTCAAATCCATCTGGTAAATGAAAGCCCGCTTGCTCTTGTTCCGGCGTTCTCGCTTCCGTTTCTCGTACACCTTGTCCGTAAATCTCCGCCGCAGTTTTCGGCTCGGCGGCGCGGTCTTTATCAGCCCAAACGTTTGAGGCTGGCAACAAGCAGATGAGAGCAGCTAAGGCGAAGCGATGGTTCATTGCAGTTTTCGCAGGAGGGATGCGGGGAGGAATTTGCGAACTGTTAATACTAGTACGGCGTCCGTCCCAGTGAAAGTAGCGACTGCTCGTGCGCCCCGATGTTAACAAGCCGCAAGGTTTCAGTACCGGTTGCCATGCATGCCTGATTGCTCACAGTGAGCACAATGGTTGGCGGAGTCGCTCTGGCCGAGTGCGACCTGTTTTCGTGGGTCGTCTCCTGCCGGGTGCGACCTGTCAGTTTGCTGTCAGACTTGGTCGCACTTGGCAAGTGCGACCGACCGGCATTGGAGCAGCGCAACTCTGGCAGAATTTCAGCAACGTACCTCTGGCAAAGTTGCGTAGCAACGGCAGGCAAAAGCCTGGGATGCCAGTCCCAGGTTAGAGCGCCGCACAATGCGTTAGTCGCAGAGCGACGACAGGTGCCCCACGACCGAGCCAATCACAAAACAACCACGGATCGCACGGAGAGCACGGATGTGTTACCGGGAGCCCCAATGGTCCACAATGGTAAACACGTTGAAGACTTGGACGAGCAACTTTCTGGTTGTTGTTGTCCGGTGTGTAACGCTGACTCGGTAACTGACTCGGAGTTAGTCGGACGATTTGTCAGTCTGTTTTTCAATCTCACTCTGCCCACGCTCGAGCAGGGACAGAATCGTTTCGATGCTCAGCACCCACAAAACCAGTAGCACGGATAAACCAATGCCGCGGATCACCAAGAGAATTAGAGAAAAGTCGTTCATTAAATGAACAAAGCCTGAAAACAGGACACCAGCGAAAATTGCTGACGCAAGCTGTGCAATTGAAGCTTGAAAAGGCTCTCGCGCTTGCGGTAGTGGAAGGGTGTAGATGAGAGTAATTACCACGACGAGCCCCAAATGCGTCGGGGGTAGCACTTGATCGTTTGGAATTACCTCAACAAAAGAAACACGGACGGTCATAAACGCCATGCCAGCACGGAGGCAAATGCTGAGCATGATTCGGATCCAGCGACGCCAGCTAAGTGAAGACCGCTTACTTCGTCCCGTTGAGGTAGGCAGGTAGGGGTTGAAATTCATGACTTCCGCTCGCCAGTTGTGAGGCTGCTTGGGAACACCGTCTCCAAAGTGCACAATCTAACTTATTGGGAAGCGGCTAGCGCGCGTAGATTACAGAGCTGGTTGAGGAACGGGAAACTGTTCGCATGGCGTGAAAAGGTGGCTGGCACGTGGCTGGCACCATTCGTTGATTCGTCCGGGTGCGACCTGTTTTCGTGGGTCGTCTCCTGCCGGGTGCGACCTGTCAGTTTGCTGTCAGACTTGGTCGCACTTGGCAAGTGCGACCCACGGGCATTGCAGCAGCGCAACTCTGGCAGAATTTCAGCAGCGTACCCCTGGCAAAGTTGCGTAGCAACGGCAGGCAAAAGCCTGGGATGCCAGTCCCAGGTTAGAGCGCCGCGCAATGCGTTAGTCGCGGAGCGAGGGCAAGTGCCCCACGACCGAGCCAATCACAAAACAACCACGGATCGCACGGAGAGCACGGATGTGTTACTGGGAGCCCCAATGGTCCACAATGGTAAACACGTTGAAGACCTGGACGAGCATCTTTCTGGTTGTTGTTGTCCGGTGTAACGCTGACTCGGAGTTAGTCGGACGAATTGTCATTCTGTTTTTCAATCTCACCCTGCCCATGCTCGAGCCTGGACAGAGTCGTTTCGATGCTCAGCACCCACAAAGCTAGTCTTCGTCAAACCGTGGGTGTTCCTTCAGTATCCGCAGCAGTTCTGTTTTACGTTCTGCTGGCAGTTGATCGAAAGCCATAGCCGCGATGATATGGTGACCGCATTACGACCAAGCTAGGACGGGGTTGCAGAGAATCGGAACGATTAGAAGCGAGGCGATTGTTTTCACAGCGGAACTCTTGTTTACTATTGAAAACGAATCTCAGCACAACGACAAAGCACTCGCGTTTACAAGGACGACGAAATAATGCCAGAAAGTCAAATCATATTGCAGATGATTGCAATCGTGCTTTTGGTATGGGTCCCAGTAGCAGGTGGTCTTGTGTTTTTGATCTGGGCGGTGAAAAAAACTATATGGCATGGAATGACAAAAACCAAATCGAATGGAATGACCAAAGCAGAAACGAATGGAGTGACTAGTGCAGAATCGAATGGAGTTACGAGTACAGAATCGAATCGGATGACCAGCATCAAATCAAAAGGAATTCTGCTGGCTGTTTACATTGGTGCCGCAATCGGTGGCGTTCTTCCCGTTTTGTTGGCAGTCATAAGTGATGCTACCGCGCCGGCTTCGCCTACTGCGGATGGAGTTTTGCGAGTGGGGCCAAGTTTCGATGTTTGGCGCATTATCGGAGCAAGTTTATTTGGCGCGTTTTCCTGCGGATTGATTGCATTGTTCGTCGGATCAATTGCAAGTGCACTTAGGACTATCCGATCCTCCTAGCTACTTCGATCGCTTTGCCTTTTCCGACTCGGCATAAACTTGAGTGAAGGCTGGGGTTGATTCTACGAGGAGCAGATAGACATGGGTTCATTGTTGAGTGAAGCGCCCGAGACTCGCATGGTGCAGTCTTGAATTACCTGGCTTGGACTCCGCTCGTATCAACCGTTTTCTCAATCAACGATTGCATGTCGGAGAAACCACCCTCATTCGCGCATTTCGACGTGAGGTCCAAAGAAATGATCCCGTCAGAAACAGCTTTCCTTCTCTAAAATGGACAGAACCTCCATCTAGGGCTCACGAAAGCTGTGTATCGGTGAGAATGGGAAGAATTGCTTCTCCCGCGATACAACCTTCAGCGAGGCCGACGGGGCTCGAACCCGCAACCTCCGGATCGACAGTCCGGTGCTCTAACCAATTGAGCTACGGCCCCGTGTTTCTGCGGCCAACTCTTGAAAAGAGCCGTCGCGTCAGTGTTGGGCCAGTGGGAATTTTGTGGTTCCCGCGTCGCTGAGAGATGGGATTATACGCCGCTGTTGAGGCGCTGCAAGTGCTGCTTTCGACTTCTGTGGGGCTAACCTACGAGGATTTTTTTCTGAGCCGTTGCGAACGGTGGGAACGGAACGCTCGGCAGACGGCGCACTTGCGGAAAACTAGGGAAATTCGGATCCCCAACGGGATAAAGGTTCGATTTTCCCTGGTTTTCGAAGGCTTTAGTAAATCTTGACGTAAGTTTTCACAGCCGAATTGGGCCGTGTATCGTCCAGCGGCTCGGCTTCCTCCGCTTCTACCGACGAGCAGACGCATGGTTTACCAAGTGAAAACCTGGATTTGGAAATGCATCACCAACATCGATTGGGTCATGCAAGCCATGGATGTTACGCAATGGGGTATGGTTGCCACAACTGTTGTCGTACTCGGCTTTTTGGCACTCAAGACTCGACGGTAGTCGACGTAGCCTGGGACCATTTGTCCTTGTCTTTGTTGGGCTTTGTTGGGATTTGAACCTGACTGTCGCTGTTGGGTCTTGGCGCGATAGCTAGGCAATGACATACGACCTGGGAGTTTTTGCGACTTTTTGCCAGGGACAAATGGTCCCAGGCTACGATGCAGAGCAGTCAGCCCGGGACTGATGGTCCCAGGCTACGAAACCCAGGCGACGAAAGTGGTGCTAACTGTGGAAATCACTGCCAAGCGGCGAAATTGTCTGGTGCGTCGGTTGAATCTCTGCGACCAAGCGATTTTAATGGAGCGAACTCGCCGTACCTGCCGCCACTCCTCTCCAGCGGTTGCCAGTAACGCCCAGCGTTTCTTCATCTTTACGTCTGTCGATTCGGAATTCACTTCATGATTCATTGCAAGTTCGTGCGCACTGACCTCGTCATCCGCTTGCTTTTCGCCGCCATCGCTCTACTCGTGTCAGCTCAGTCGACTGTGGCTCAGTCGCCGGTCGAAAATCGCAAGTACGGCCAAGAAGACAAGTTCCGGCAACTCGAAGAAATTCTGCCAACTCCCAACGGCTACCGGAACGCCGCCGGTGAGCCTGGCCCAGATTACTGGCAACAAAATGCGGACTACGTCATCGATGTAACACTAGACGACGAAAAGCAGCACATCACCGGCAGCGAAAAAATCACTTACCACAACAATTCGCCGCATACCCTGCGCTACATTTGGTTGCAGATTGACGCCAACATCTTCGCGCCAGACTCCGAAGCCAGCTTGCTACGGCGCGGCATGATCCCGCCGCGGATGTCTCTGCAGATGATGAAGAACATGGAAGTGCGGAAAGCCTTCGACGGCTCGGCGAAGATCACTGCCGTGAAGGACGCAAAGGGTGCTGACCTGGCTCATACCATTGTCAAGACGATGATGCGGATCGAGTTACCCGCACCACTGCCACCAAAGCAAAAATTTGAATTCTCGGTCGACTGGAACTACGCCATTAACGATGCCGAACTGATGAATGGCCGGACTGGATACGAGTTCTTTGAGAAAGACAAAAACTACATCTACGAGATTGCTCAGTGGTTCCCACGACTGGTCGCTTTCACCGATGCCACTGGTTGGCAGCACAAGCAGTTTCTGGGGCAAGGCGAATTCACGCTCGAGCTAGGCGATTATCTAGTTCGCATCACAGCACCCGATGACCATATCGTGGGCGCGACTGGTGTTTTGCAGAATCCTAAGGATGTCCTGACACCTGAACAAATCGATCGATTGGCGCGGGCCAAGACCAGTTCCAAGCCACTGTTCGTGGTCACGCCTGAAGAAGCTCTTGCCAACGAAAAAGAAAAGACCGACAAGACCAAGACCTGGGTCTTCCATGCAAACAATGTTCGCGATTTTGCATTCGCCAGCAGCCGCAAATTCATCTGGGACGCTCAAGGCCACAACGTCGAAGGGGTCGAGACGATGGCCATGTCCTATTATCCCAACGAAGCCGAACCACTGTGGAGCAAGTATTCCACTGCGGCTATCATTCATACTCTGAACGTCTACAGCCGCTACACCTTCGGATACCCTTATCCGACTGCGATCAGTGTGAATGGGCCAATTGGTGGCATGGAGTATCCGATGATTTGCTTCAACGGCCCGCGTCCTAAAGCCGATGGAACCTATTCGGCTGGGACCAAGTACGGTTTGATCTCGGTCGTGATCCACGAAGTTGGGCACAACTATTTCCCGATGATCGTCAACAGCGACGAGCGTCAATGGACCTGGATGGACGAAGGCATCAACACCTTTTTGCAGTACTTGGCTGAACAAGAGTGGGAAGAGAACTATCCATCGGAACGTGGTGAGCCCGCAGCGATCACGCCTTACATGCTGAGTACAGCACAAGTTCCGATCATGACCGGCAGTGAGTCGATTCTGCAGTTCGGTGAAAACGCTTATGCAAAGCCCGCCACGGCGTTGAACATCTTGCGAGAAACCGTGCTCGGTCGTGAACTGTTCGATTACGCATTCAAGGAGTACTCGCGCCGCTGGATGTTCAAACGACCGATGCCTGCCGACTTCTTCCGCACCATGGAGGACGCTTCGGGAGTTGATTTGGATTGGTTCTGGCGTGGCTGGTTCTACTCGACCGACCACTGCGATATCGCGATCGACAAAGTAACTTGGTCGATTCCTGACGATACGGATCCAGACAAGGAAGCCGCGAGACGACGTGAAGCCAAAGAAGCGACCCTGCCGACGATGTCTGACAGTCGCAACAAGCCGCTTCCTAAGTTGGTCGATCGCATTCCTGAACTGAAGGACTTCTACAATACTTACGACCGAAACGAGATCACTCCCGAGCAGCGCGAGGCCTACCAGCGGTTCGTCGAAAAATTGACCGATGAAGAGCGGAAGATGGTTGAAGCCAAGAAGAACTTCTATACGGTGAGGCTTAGGAACGTCGGTGGGCTCGTCATGCCTATCGTGTTGCGAGTGACCTACGAAGATGGCAGCGATCAGATTATCCGCTTGCCCGCCGAAGCTTGGCAGTTGAATGCGCTCGAGACCTCAACCGGCTTCGTTTCTGAGAAGCTGATGAAGAGTATCGAACTCGATCCGTACCGCGAGATCGCTGACGCCAACCGAGACAACAATTTCTTCCCTGAGAAATTTGAACCCAGTCGATTCCAACTCTACAAGAGCACCGAGCGTGAGGGCCGTCGCAGCCGAGATGCTGGTGAGAATCCTATGCAAATCGCCAAGCGTCGCGAAGCGGAAGCGGCTAAGAAGAAAGAGGAAGCAGAGGCTAAAGCCAAAGCTGAGTCCGAAAAAAAGGAAGCTGAAGCCAAGGAAGTGAAACCAGCCGAAGCTGTGAAGCCCCAGGAAGAAAAGTCAGCGCCTGAAAGCACCGTGAGTACAACGCCTGCGGCGAAACCTGTAGAAGAAGCCGCATCGGCCGACGCGGCCGCAAAAGCCAAGCAGGAAGCGAAAAAGAAGGCCAAGCAAAAGAAACGCGAAAAGGCCGCCGCAGGAGCTTAGTGCTGCACCAAAAGTTGATTTAAGTGGGTTGCTTCTGCCGGATGCGACCCAAGGGCTTTCGCAACCCCAAATGTCAACGAGGGACCTAGTTACGGCGTCGACTTGACGATGCAGACAGGGTCCCGCGCTAACGCTTCGGGTTATGAAAGACCAAGCAGAATCTGGTCCGGATCGCTTCAAAGTAACCCGACGTTAACGCCTTTTGATGGTGCGGCTTTCGCATTTATTCGTACTCGTACTCAATGAAATGGTACTCGCGGGTAAAGATTCGAGTACGAGAACCGCTTTCGGCTGAATACGAAATACTTGGCTTTATGCGACTTCGCGGAACACTTCATTCCGAAGGAATGTAAGAGAATAGCCGGTGGTAAGCGAAGCGGCACCGCCGGAGAGAATGCTTGAAGGAGTGTCGATCCTAAAGGGATCGTTGAATCTCTACGATCATCCTGCGAGTAGGTTCCTGCGATCTCTTTAGGATCGATGCCGCGTCGATTCCTGCGATCCGGAGGTGGCCCTCCGCTTACCCATGTGGCCCTCCGCTTACCACCGGCTATTGTGTTTAGATCTCTATTGGGACAGCCGGCCAAGCCAACCTCAAGTGGTCTGTACCTACTTTGGGTTGGGGACTTTAATATTGTTTAGCGGAACAATTGCGGTCACCGATGACTTATTGAACCCTAAGCAGCTTCAGTTTCTAACATGCAGCCCCCAGTTTTAGGAACATTATTCTGAATCGAGTTAAAGCCCTAACTACGGATCAACAGCGCAAGCTGTACCAGCTGTGCTGGGAGTTTGAAGATTCCTGGAGTAAAGGTGAACGCATTCCGCCTCAGGACTGGCTGTCTCGCGCTGGTGATTTACCGCCTGATATTGCATTAGCGGAGTTAATGGAGATTCATCGCGAGCTAACTGCTGGGGGGCCAGCCCTAGGGCAAATGGGACCGCCCATTGAAGATGAGCGTTACGAATTTATTGAAGAGATTGCGAGGGGTGGCGCAGCGGTGGTGTGGCGCGTTCGAGATAGGCATCTTGGTCGAGAGACAGCGGTAAAGTTCCTGTTGGATTCTCAGGACAATCGTGAAATGCGGACGCGACTGGAACGTGAGGCGAGGTTGTGCGCGCGCTTGGTCCATCCCGGTATTGTTCCGATTCATGAGCTCTCCAGTTTCGCAGACCAGCGTCCGTTCGTTTCGATGAAGCTTGTGGAAGGCAAAACACTGCTTCAGATGCTCGACGCCAAGCCACCGCTGCCCATCAAGACTGCGCTTGAGATCTTTACTAAGGCTTGTCAGGCGATGGCGTACTCGCACCAGCGGGGTATCATCCATCGCGATTTAAAGCCAGGCAATATTATGGTGGGTTCCTTTGGCGAAGTACAGATCATGGACTGGGGGCTCGCGAAGGATCTGAACGACCATACTGATCGAGATGACACCTTCGCAGGGTCAACAGATGGATCTGCGGTTGTTGCAACATCTGACAATAGCGGAGATACCCTGACCGACAAACCGCAAAACGAAGCAACGATCGTTGGTTCCGTATTTGGAACCATCGCTTACATGTCGCCCGAACAAGCGAATGGCAAGATTGCGCTGATCGATAAGTGGAGCGATGTTTTCTCGTTGGGAGCTGTGCTGTGCAGAATTCTTACTGGCATCCCCCCATATCAAGATCCGGAAAAGGGACTCGATCCGGATGCTATGCTGATGCGGGCGCAAAAGGGTGATCTAAAGCTGGCGTTTGATCGACTCGCACGCGCGAAACCGCACAAACTCGCTGCTTTGGCGGTACGGTGCATGGCCGTCGATCCCGGTGCACGTCCAGCTGACGCTGGCGAAATCGCTCGGGAGCTAGAGAGGATACGGCAGGCGACGCTAAGAACGACGCACACACTTCGATTCTTTGCCTTTGCAACTACTATCCTGTTCGTCACTTGTGCGTTGGTTTGGGCCAACCGCGGACAGAAGGCGGCGAATATCACTACCTTTATTGAAACAGCGCCGAAGGTGGAGAGTGAATTCAGCTTCCGTGAGTTGATTCATGAGAAGGTGTCGCTTGATAGTGAAACCGCCAAAGCCTTGCTCAACTCCAGTCGCAAAGAGGTTGTGCTAGATAATTACAGACCTATCTTGGACAAAAACTCAGCAGATGAGTCACTGTATTCCATGGTCGCGATGGCCTTAATGAACTCAGAGCGTTGGGCCGATGGAGAGGATGTTCTAGACGACTTGATTGAGATGAATCCTAGAAACGCGGACTATCAGTTTCTGTTAAGTGAAACACTCTCCAGACGCGGTCGATATGATGAAGCTAAATCAGTGATGTTACACGGTAAAGAACTGCAAGACAGTGGTTCAGCTTCGCAGTTTCCAATCGAAGAAAGCCTGCGGAGACTGGATAAGTACATCGAGATTCTACAGCAAGTCAAGTCGCAGTCGTTGCCGTCGCTCGAAGCACTCAGCTTAGGAGAACTTGTCGATGTTGGTCATGCATGTGCGCAGGCAGATGAATTTGAAATCGCGGAGAGTTACTACCGACGAGCGATCGAGAAAGAGCCGGATACCTTTCGGCAAACATTGGTTCGGCACAACCTGCTGCACGTCTTCGTACGCCAGAGTCTGCGACGAAAGGAGATACAAGGGGCAACGCGCCATCGCTTCAATGCCTTGTGCTTGGAGTGGATGCAAGCCCAAATTGACAGTCTGCCCAGGCTTACGGAAGCGCAGGCTTCTCAATTAAAGAGCTATTTCGCAAGTAAGGAATTCGAATTCGCACGTAAACTCGCTGACGATCAAGACGCGGACGCGGCGGTACGCGCTGGCTTAACCAAGCTGTTTAGTGCATTGCTAGAAGCGAATGCAGATGTGGCTAAGCAATAGCCAACCGTTTGGTAGAATAATGCGGCGTAACGTGAGGCTGGACAATTTGATCCAGCCTAAGTGAATCACTTTTGAGTAAACCTAAGTTCGGAAGCATCTTATGTCGCTAAAATGGCCCGCTGAGCTTGAGACAATTGCACTTCGGGTTGGCTCAAACGATGGATTGAATCGTCCGCAAGCAAGTGGTATATCCACCGCCAGTGTTTGGCAAATGGAATCGCCTACGGCCGCTGATGCTGCACTGGCGGGTGCGAGTGAGCGCTTCGTTTACCGCCGGGATGGGCATCCCAATGAACGCGAGCTGGCCGAGAAACTCGCTGAGCTTCACGGTGGTGCCAAAGCCGTTATCACCGCGCAGGGCATGAGTTCGATTGCGGCTGTGGTGATGAGTTCTCTGAAGCCCGGCGCGACCGCGTGGGTCGCCAATGAACTCTATGGCAAGACTAGCAAGATGTTTGCTGTTGATCTCGCCAACTGGGGTGTTACATCCGTTGTTTTCGATCCCACAGATGCCGACGATCTATTGAAGCTCGAACAATCACGAGCCGAGTTGGTGATTGTTGAAACGATGAGCAATCCGCGGTTGCGAGTACCGGATATTCGCCGATGTTCCGAGGCAACTCACGCAGCAGGTGGACTGCTGATGGTCGATAACACCTTCGCAACTCATTTGATTTGTCGACCGCTGTTACTGGGCGCTGATTTTGTAATTGAGAGCCTCAGCAAAATGGTCTGCGGGCACAGCGACAGTATGCTGGGCTTGGCAGTAGCTGCAGACGCCGCATTGGGAAAGCGATTGCAGGACGCGATGAGTACATTTGGGATGGCCAGCAGTCCACTGGATTGTTACTTGACGCATCGCGGCTTGCTCACATTGGCATTACGCATAGAGCGGGCTGCCGCCAATGCGCTCGCACTCGCTAGCGCGCTTGAAATGTCTGAGTTTGTTAAGAGCGTCGACTACCCAGGGTTGAGCGAACACCCACAGCACGCGCTCGCGACCAGTCAGTTCGCCGGCACCTATGGATGGATGATGTCGTTCGAATTGGATACGGAGAGAATGACCGTCGAGAGACTTTTCAACGCTTTGTTGCCCGAGATTGCATTCGTCCCATCGCTAGGAGATGTTTGTACGACCTTGTCTCACCCTGCTTCCACCAGCCACCGCAGTTTAAATGCTGCGCAGCTTTCCGCGCTGGGCATTTCCAGTTCAACCGTGCGCATCTCAGTGGGCATTGAGCCGACCGATTGGCTGGTTGAGCGATTTGCCGCCGCGCTTCGTACCTAAGTATCTTGCTCATGAGTATCTTGCTCATTCTTACCCACGTTTGTCAGCTGAAAACCCAACGTTTGCTGGTCTTTTTCGTGCTAGATCGCGCGCTCAGGCACTACTTCTCGATTTTTTCAAACTCGACAAAGTAGTTTTCTTTAAGCAGCTTCGAATGCTCAGCGACTTTCTTAAAGCCACAAGATAAGATCTCGGCTTCAAAGACCTCTTGGCCAGCACGTACATGCTTCATGGTCCAATCGGTGCTTTCTCCCTCAATGCGTTTGAAGTCGATGACGAACACACGACCATCCGGCTTGAGCGCCGCGTGCAGGGAGGTCATGGTCTTGAGTGGAAACTCAAAGTGATGGTAGGTGTCGCAGATGAAGGCTACATCCACGGTTCCGCTCACGAGCTTGGTTTCGTCAGCGGTGCACAAGATGGTCTGGACGTTTTTGCGATCTGTCTCGCGGTTGGTTTTGTCGATGTGGTCAAGAAATTTCTGCGCGATATCGACGGCAAGCACATGCCCGTCCTGGCCGACGGCATCTGAGAACTGGCGTGTGAAGATTCCAGTTCCGGCACCAATATCCGCCACGGTAGCTCCCTTTGCAATCTTGCAAGTTGCTACAATTTCACCGCGCTTTGAGAAAACTTCGC
>JANRMD010000564.1:0-4794 GCA_033761895.1 Pirellulaceae bacterium
TTACTCGATTGGACAGCGCGGCAGGTTGTCACTGGCAAGCGTGGTGCAACTCCCGAGGACGCGCCGCCGATCTTCGAGCGACTGAAAATCAAGCCAGCGGTGTGGCTCGAGTTGGTGTTCCCTCGAAGGACGCGAAATCACCGTAGACTGGGTAAGCGGCAAGGGTGCATCGTCAATGATGAAATCAATTTATTGACGCAGATGGAGCCGGAGTCACGCGTATCTCCGGGTACGTCACGGACAAGTTGAGTATGCGATTGAGATACTCAGCGATAGCGATTCGTTCGAAACCAAGTAAGTCCAAGTGGCCGGCTTGCATGGAGCGGATTTTTTAAAAATCGCTTGACAATGAAAAACCATTGATTTTCGATACCCAAAAGTCGGGGATTTGCATTGCGTCGGCCAGTCGATTCGTAGCCTAGGCAGGATGCCAGGCTACGTGATAATCTCTGTAACAACCCGAGCGGGGAGGACGCCGGTCAGGCGATAGTCGAGGCCTTGGGCGCGAACGCTGAGTCGTTCGTGACTCAATCCTAGTTGGTGAAGAATTGTGGCGTGGATATCACGCACATGCACAGGCTCGGTTGCGGCTCCGAATCCCAATTCATCCGTTTCACCGTATGTCATACCAGCCTTCATGCCGCCGCCAGCAAACCACATGGTGAAGGCATCGATGTGATGGTTCCTTCCTGATTTCTCCCGATTCTCACCCATGGGTGTGCGACCAAATTCACCGCCCCAAATCACTAACGTATCTTCAAGCAAACCGAGTCGTTTTAGATCTTGAATCAAGGCTGCACAAGGTTGGTCGACTTGTTTGACGACTTTGGGGAAGTCGTCTTCCAAAGTCTCACCAACGCCGCCATGGCTATCCCAATTGGTGTGGTAGAGCTGAATGAAGCGGACTCCGCGTTCAACGAGTCGCCGTGCCAACAAACAGTTACGAGCGAACGAAGCTTCTTTGGGATCAGCAATGCCATACAGCTCAAGCGTCGCAGCATCTTCATCGCTTGTGTCCATCAACGCCGGTGCACTGGTTTGCATACGATAAGCCATCTCGTAAGCATTGATTCGAGTTGATATCTCATCGTCACCGGTTTCGGCAAGTCTCTGGCGATTCAATTCCACCACTAAGTCGATAACCTTGCGCTGCTCAACTTGATTCACGGCACTTGGAGTCGTCAAGTTAACGATTGGTTCCTCTTGATTGCGTAGTGGGACACCCTGAAACTTGCTAGGCAACATACCGCTGCCCCACAACGGCGCTCCGCCGCGCGGACCACGCGGGCCACTTTGCAATACTACAAAGCCTGGCAGATCGCTGCATTCACTTCCTAGACCATAGGTCACCCATGAACCCATGCTTGGCCTTCCCCATTGGCCGCTACCAGTGTTCATGAATAGCTTGGCTGGAGCATGATTGAAAAGATCCGTTTTGCAAGTCTTAACAAAGCAGAGATCGTCTGCGACGGTTCCCAAGTAGGGCAGGGCGTCGCTCAGCCATGCGCCACTATCTCCATGCTGCGCAAACTTTCGACGAGCACCAAGCAGGTTCATTCCGTTGCTCGTGTTCATGAATGCAAAACGTTTTCCGGCAACGTAGCTTTCCGGAATCGGCTGGCCATTTAGTTGCTGAAGCTTGGGCTTGTAGTCATACAGTTCGAGTTGTGATGGGCCACCTGCCATGAAGAGATAGATCACGTTCTTAGCACGCGGGCGGAAATGAGGTGGCTTGGGGGTCAACGGATTCAAGGCCGCGTCATCTGCATGTGCAGATTTTTCACTCGCCAGCATCGTGGCCAGAGCCATACTGCCGATGCCCATCGAACATTGCTCAAAGAAATGCCGCCGCGTTTGAAGTTGCAATGTGTTCATTTTGTTTTCTTAAGTAGCCTAGGCTTCCAGCCTGGGTTTGAGCATCAATGCATTGATCCGGGCCATTCATGGTAGCGGAATGCGTCAAGGGCTTGTTGATTATACGCATAGGCGAGGCCCTCGTTTAATCGTCAGCATTTCGGAAATTTAAAGCAAACCGAAAGCTTTGACGGCTTCCGCTACCCACTAATCCCTAGTAACCGTCTCATCCAAATTCAACAACACTCTCGCCACCGTCAGTGAATCCACTCCTGTAAGTTTCTCAAGTTCATTGGCGGTTGGCTGTCGCGAAGTGCATCGACGAAAAGCTGCTTCAAGACCTTCGTTGTCAATCACACCTTTCAGCGCCGTCGCAAACTCAAAAAAAGCCGTGTCATTCAGCAATGTCAGTGCTTGCAGCGGAGTGTTGCTGCGAACGCGTCGAGTCGTACAGTTCTGTCCGTCGGGTGCATCGAAAACAACCAACGACGGCGCTGGAGTTGCACGATAGACAAAGGTGTAGAGGCCGCGACGATAGCGGTCTTCGCCGGTGCTTTCGTTCCACGCTCGTTTGACTTGCCCCAAACTCATGACGCTGGTCGGGATCGGTGGAAACACTGGCGGCCCGCCGATTTTCTCCGAAAGCAAACCGCAAGCCGCCAGTGCGGAGTCGCGGACCAGTTCCGCGTCAAGCCGCAAGCGTTGCTGTCGACCAAGCAGATAATTGTTTGGGTCTTTTTGTTTTATCTCGGGCCTCTCGATTGAACTCTGACGATAGGTTTTCGAGCATACGATGGTGCGCTGCAGTTCCTTGAGACTCCAACCTTGTCGAATGAACTCCGTAGCTAACCAATCAAGCAACTCAGGATGGGTTGGTGAAGCCCCTTGAGATCCAAAGTCGTTCTCAGTCTCAACAATGCCGCGTCCAAAAAATTGTTGCCAGACGCGATTGGCGATTACACGAGCAGTCAGTGGATTTTCAGGGCTAACGATCCATCGCGCCAGATCGAGCCGATTGTTTTTGCCGGTTGCATTGGAGTAGCGATGCAATTTGGCAGGAGTTCCAGGGCCCACTTCGTCAGCAGGTCGAGTGAAATCGCCTTTGGTGAAAATCGTGGTACGTCTCGGTTCCGCTCGTTCTTGCAAGACCATGGTTGTAATGCCGCCATCGCGCAATTCAAGAGCGGCTTTAAACTTCTCGTTGAGTGCACGAAACACTTGGTCGGCTGCGCCCGGTCCGCTAGCGTAAACGGTTGAGTTCTCGACAATCGTACGCTCTTCGATCGGTTTGGTTAGCAGCGGCTTGATCGCAAAGTGGACTTTGGTAAGCGCTGGTTCGGCAAGCGTTGACTCCCATTCGCTTTGTAACTGCCGGTGAGACTTAAGAAACTCCGCTAGAGGTTCTTCGCAGGCCTTCAATTCAGCCGTCAACTTGGCTTCGTCGAAACTTGGGTCATTGACCTTGAGGGTGGGTTCATCTTGGTTGTTCATGAAAGCGAATAACTGATAGAACTCACGCTGTTCGATCGGATCAAACTTGTGATCGTGACATTGAGCGCAACCGATGGTGAGCCCCAACCAAACTGTTCCTGTAGTAGCCACACGATCGAAGACACTTTCAACTCGGAATTGCTCGACATCAATCCCGCCTTCCTGATTGATAGTCGTGTTGCGGTGGAAACCGGTGGCGATTTTCTGACTCTCCGTTGCATCGGGCAATAGATCACCCGCCAACTGCTCGATTGTGAATTGGTCAAAGGGCATACCTGTGTTGAGTGCGTTGATGACCCAGTCGCGATACTTCCAAATTGATCGCGGCGCATCGATCGAATAACCGTTGCTGTCGGCATAGCGAGCTTGATCGAGCCACCAACGTCCCCAGCGTTCACCATAATGTGGACTTTGCAAGAGTCGGTCGACTAGTGCGCTGTAAGCAGCTTCGGGATCGCGGGCTGAATCAGCCAAGAAGCGGTCAATCTCGGCCGTGCTGGGTGGCAAGCCGATAAGATCAAGCGAAACACGTCGAATCAGTTTATCGAGCGGAGCTTCAGGTGACGGGTGCAGTTCAGCACGACTCAATCCTTCCAGTATGAAGTGATCAATCGCTTCACTGCCCGTGGCTTTGATATCAGGTCGCACGGGAGTGGTGAATGACCAATGAGTTTCATACTTCGCACCTTCTTCAATCCACTGTTTGATGAGCGTTCGCTGTTCTGCGGTCAGTTTCGGTTTCTGGGATTTGGGAGGCGGCATGACCACATCTGGATCATCACTGAGAATTCGCCGCCAGATCTCTGAGCTTTCTACATCGCCTGGAACGATGGCTTGATGACCATCAATGGCTTGCGTTGCACCTTCGTATTGATCGAGCCTCAGATCGGCTTCCCGATGTTTGGGGTCGAAACCATGACAGGAGAAACAATTCTCAGAAAGGATGGGCCTAATTTGGCGATTGAAAGAGATGGATTGACCATGGGAGTATGGGGTTGCTCCCAAGTGGATCAAACACAGGGCGAAAACAATCAACAAGTAGCGAGTCAATTTGTTAGATCTTCTATTGTCGAGGGACATAATCGTAGCCGCGCTTCTACGCACTACGATAATACTCCATCGAGTTAGAAGATACACCCGTCTGCCAAGGAACTGATCTGTTTCAGTCATATCAGCGCGCGAGAGCCAGCCTTGCAAACAGCTTGTTATGAATAGTTAACGACTGAGCACGCCCCAGTGAAGCAAGCCTCTTGTGCGAAAAACACATTCCATGCTCCTCTCCTTTAGTCTTTTAGTCTTGGCCCGGGCGTAAGCAGCTTACCTTGAGTTGCTCGATTGGACAGCGCGGCAGGTTGTCACTGGCAAGCGTGGTGCAACTCCCGAGGACGCGCCGCCGATCTTCGAGCGACTGAAAATCAAGCCAGCGGTGTGGCTCGAATTGGTGACTCG
>JANRMD010000565.1:0-20746 GCA_033761895.1 Pirellulaceae bacterium
GTAGCTCTGCTTCCCTTCGCCTGCAGAGCTAATCGAGTAGCTTATCGAGCGGGGCCGAGTGCTCCGACAATGGCGTTGCGGCATCGGACACGAATCGTTCGATAGTTGCGTATAGCTTCGTCGTTATTTCTGACGGGCCAGGCGTGCTTGGCCTCCTATTCATTGCCGTCAGTGGGGGCAATCGGGGAACGGAAGCCGCGCCGAATCGCATCAAGAAGGTGGCTGGCACCATTTGCGGTACTGCAAAAGGTGGCTGGCACCATACGATTTTCGCGGCCGGCCTGCAAACGGCCAAGTTCTGATACAAATCACCAAGGCGGGGAATTAGAATTGCGGTTCAAAGAACTCAAGTTCTCCCACCGTCTACAAAGTAAATTCGATGTGTCCCATACCTGCGTTCAAAGTAGCGTTGTTTGCAGCAGTCCTCGCCGTCAGCGGATTTGTCAACCTAATGGTCGCTGCTGAGCGACCCAACGTGATCGTGATCCTCACAGACGATCAAGGCTGGGGCGATCTGAGTATCAATGGAAATACAAACCTAGCGACTCCGAATATCGATTCCATAGGGCGTCAAGGTGCGAGGTTCGATCGCTTCTACGTTTGCCCAGTCTGCTCGCCGACACGATCGGAGTTCCTAACCGGACGCTATCATCCTCGTGGAGGTGTGCACGACACATCACGTGGCGGCGAACGATTGAATCTTGGCGAACGCACTGTCGCGGAGATTTTTAAAGCTGCGGGCTACCAAACGGCTGCGTTTGGCAAATGGCATAACGGCACTCAATACCCATATCATCCCAACGCTCGAGGCTTTGACGAGTACTACGGCTTTTGCTCAGGGCACTGGGGGGATTACTTTTCGCCTCCGCTTGAACACAACGGAAACCTAGTGACTGGCAAGGGCTTTCTCATTGACGACTTCACCGATCATGCAATTCGGTTCGTTGAACAAAACAAGGAGCGACCCTTTTTTCTGTACCTGCCATTCCCAACTCCACACGCGCCCATGCAGGTACCCGATGAATACTGGGGGCGATTCAAAGACAAGAAGCTGAGTTTGACGGCTACCATTGAGAACAAAGAAGACGCAAACTTCACCAGAGCGGCGTTGGCCATGGTGGAGAATATCGACCATAACGTGGGACGCTTACTCAAACGGTTGGATGAGTTGCAATTGTCGGAGAATACAATCGTAGTCTTCTTTTGCGACAACGGTCCCAACAGCGAACGTTGGAATGGTGGCATGAAGGGCAAGAAAGGCTCGACCGATGAGGGTGGAGTACGTTCGCCGCTGTTGGTACGTTGGCCGGACAAAATCAAGTCTGGGAAACTCATCGCACAGATCAGTGGAGCGATTGACCTGCTGCCCACTTTGGCCGAGCTCGCGCAGGTGCCAATCAGTGGTACGAAGCCGCTCGATGGAGTTAGCCTTGTCCCGCTGCTCAGCGGCGAAGCGAGTTCCCTGCCAGATCGCAAGATCTTCTCGCATTGGGCGGGTAAAGTGAGTGTGCGAACTCAGCACTTTCGACTCGATGACCAAGGAAAACTCTATGACATGCTGACCGACCCCGGGCAATCCAAGCCGGTGAACGACAAGTATGCTGACTTGGCAAGCGAGCTAAAGGCCGACGTCGCAAGTTGGAAGAAGGAACTGTTGACTGGGCTAAATGACGACAAGCGACCGTTTACGGTCGGACATCCGGACTCTGTTTACTCTCAGTTGCCCGCGCGTGATGGTGATCCGCACGGAAACATTAAACGCTCAGCGAAAGCTCCAAATTGCTCGTACTTTACCAATTGGCTCAGCACTGAAGACAACATCACTTGGCCAATCGAAGTGATTGAAGGTGGTCGATTTGCCGTCGAAATGCACTACACCTGCGAACCGGATGACGTCGGTACGGAACTGGCGTTAAAGTTCGGTAAGTCCGAACTGGTAGCGACCGTCACTGAAGCTCATAACCCTCCCGCGCGTGGTAACGAGCATGACCGAGTTCCCCGCAACACGGAATCTCTGGTCAAAGATTTCAAGCCCATGCCGTTGGGCGTGATACAGTTAGAAAAGGGCAGTGGTGAGCTGACACTTCAAGCTACCAAGATCCCCGGCAAGCACGGTCCCGAAATTCGCTTGTTGATGTTACGCCGCGTTCCCTGATGATCCGCACCTTTTGATCAAGCCGCATTATGAACCGCTATTACCGACTATTTTCGCTACTTGTCTGCTTGACTTTTGTTCTTGTTACGCGATCGTCCTATGCCCAAGAGCAGGTTGCTACACCGGATGCGATAGCAGCCAATCGAGAGACGATCGCGCAATTCGAAGCATATGTTGAGTCGACACGCCAACAATGGCAGGTTCCAGGTCTGGCGATTGCAATTGTCAAAGATGACCAGGTACTACTGAGCAAGGGTTTCGGCAATCGCCGAGTCGGTTCGGTGGAGACCGTCGATCAGCATACGTTGTTCGCGATCGCTTCTAACTCCAAAGCCTTCACTTCAGCTGCACTTGCCATTTTGGTTGACGAAGGAAAATTGAAGTGGGACGATCGAGTCACCCAGCATCTGCCTTGGTTCAGGCTGAAGGACGAATTGGCGACACGTGAAATTCGGGTCAACGATTTGTTATGCCACCGCAGCGGTCTGGGGACGTTCAGCGGAGACTTGCTTTGGTGGGGCACGGGCTACTCACCCAAACAGGTTCTCCAAAGAGCCGCCGAGTTGGAGCCCGCTAGTTCGTTTCGCTCCGAATACGGCTACTCGAACCTGATGTTTCTGGCTGCTGGTGAAGTGATTGCAGCGGTCAGCGGCCAGAGCGGGTCGGATTTTGTTCGAGATCGGATTCTGCGGCCGCTTGAAATGAATCGCTCAACGACCAGCATACGCGACCTCATTTCTTTGGAGAATTATGCCACCCCGCACAAGACGCATCTTGATCGATCGCAACCCATTCCTTGGATGAATTGGGATGCGATGGCTGCTGCGGGAGGAGTCATTTCCAGTGCCGATGACATGTCCCGTTGGATGCGTCTGCAGTTGCGGCAAGGTGATTTAGATGGCAAGAAACGCATTTTCAGCTCCGCTGCCTCTCATGAAATGTGGCAAGCCTTTACACCAATTAAAATCGGGAGCACACCTTCGCAGCGTTTTCCATCAACGCATTTCCGTGCTTACGGCCTCGGTTGGGCTTTGTCGGACTATCAAGGTTTAAAGGTCGTCGGCCACGGTGGCGGTTATGACGGAATGTACTCGCAAGTACTGATGGTTCCCGAGAAGAAACTGGGAGTGGTTGTGCTCACCAACAGCATGACATCCATCTCCAGTCTACTGGCTTATCGTGCGATTGATGTTCTGCTCGATGGCGAGAAGAAAGATTGGAGCGCTGACAACCTGGCCCAGTTTCGCAAGTCGCGTGAAGAGTTTGCAGCGAAGATCGCCAAGGTCACTACGCCAGTAGTTGCAGGTACCAAGCCCAGTCACCCGCTAAGCGACTATGCTGCGAAGTTTCGATGTCCCATGTACGGTGATGCAACGATTACATTGGAAGGTGAACAACTTGTTTTGCGTTTGCTGCCGTATCCGCTGCTGGTGGCAGAACTGAAGCATCTGCACTACGACACCTTTGAGATTCGTTGGCGCAATGAATTTGCTTGGTTCGACGGAGGAACGGCTCACTTCGTCGCCGATGCCCGCGGAAAATTCCAGAAACTTGAATTGGATGTTCCGAACGATGACCTTTGGTTCTACGAACTCAAACTCCAACGTCTACCAGATTGATTGCCCGCGACAGTCGAGCCCAGCTTTCGAATAGGACCGCTGGGTGTTACGCTTGGTGTGGCTTCCGTGTTCATTGGACCGACGTAGAAATGACTCGTCATGCACTCTTTTCGCTTTGCCCTACTTTTGCTCGCTGTTGCGTTCCATCCGCAAACGGTATCGAGTGGTGAACGACCGAATGTGCTGTTTATTTCGATTGATGATCTGCGCACCGATTTAGGTGCTTTGGCGGTCGAATACGCCCAAAGTCCGCGGCTGGATGCATTCGCCAAATCGGCCTGCATCTTCCGCCGTCATTACGTACAAGTGCCCACTTGCGGAGCGTCCCGGTGTGCATTGCTGCGAGGCCAATATCCCACCAAGCCAGCACATGTTGGCAATGCCGCGATCGCGTCAACTCAGCAAGACTGGGCCTCCCAAAGCCTCCCCGCTGTTTTTCGCTCAAGCGGCTATCGCACTTTGGCGTTGGGGAAGATCACGCATCACCCTGGCGGATTGACCGGTAAAAATTGGGCTGAGGGTTCAGAAGAGTTGCCGGGCGCTTGGGATCGTTGCTGGATACCGCAGGGCCCATGGCAACATGCGGAGGCGATCATGCACGGATATGCCAACGGAGTTGCCAGAAAGCCCGGTAAATCGCCGCCTCTCGAAGCCGTCGATGGCCCAGATGAAACATATCCTGACGCTTGGGTCGCAGCCGAAGCGACGGCGACACTCAGAGAACTTGCGAAACAAGATCAACCTTGGTTCTTTGCAGTTGGTTTCTTTAAACCACATTTACCGTTCGCTGCACCGAAGAAATGGCATGATCTGCAGAGCCACATCCCCGATTTAAGCCCTGCGTCGGCGGCCAAGCCTAACTGGCCTTCCACGTGGCACGCGTCGGGCGAATTCCGTGGCAACTATGGTCACGCCGACGGTCGCGATCCAGCCACCGATGCCGAGTACGCTCGTGAATTGCGTCGCGCCTACACTGCCTGCGTGAGTTACACCGACGCTCAGATTGGAAAGGTATTCGACACTCTGCATGAGTTAAAGCTGGACGCGAACACGATTGTTGTTGTTTGGAGCGATCATGGTTTTTTGCTAGGCGAACATGCGATTTGGGGTAAGCACTGTTTGTACGAACGAGCTCTGCGTGCGCCGCTTATCATTCGCCACCCGAACATGAAGCAGCCCGGCGCGACCAGCGATGCGATCGTTGAGTCAGTCGATATCTTTCCGACTTTGGTTGACCTGTGCCAGTTGCCCATGCCGAGTGGTTTGAGTGGCCGAAGTTTACTGCCGCAGTTACATGACCCTTCTCAAGGATCGACCAAGCCTGCCCTAGGTTTCTGGTCCGGTGGACAGCGGACGGTTCGTACTGATCGCTGGCGTCTGATCCGCAAGCTAGCCAAAGCTGATGAGACTCCGCAGTTCGAGCTATTCGACTATCAGCACGATCCGGAAGAGACTCAGAATCATGCTGCTGAGAATCCAGCTGTGGTAGAAGAACTCAGTTTGCTTTTGGACAAGAGTTCATAGGCGGATTTGCATACTTCTCGATGATCGCCACCATCCTAGCCTGCTTCGGTTAAATCACCATGCAATTGAACGAACAAGAAGTCAAGAACCTAGTCGAATCTGCGCTGGCAGCCAGGCTCCACGCGTATGCACCCTACAGCAACTTCTTAGTCGGTGCCGTAATCTTGTCGGAAGATGGCCACATTTTCGAAGGTTGCAATGTTGAGAATGCAAGCTTCGGTTTAACTATCTGTGCAGAACGAAGCGCCGTTTCAGCAGCGATTGCGAAAGGGCAACGGCAGTGGCGAGCGATCGCTGTTGCATCGCTTGGAGCCGTGACGCCGTGCGGAGCTTGCCGTCAAGTTCTGCATGAGTTTGGCAAAGAGATTGAAGTGATCCTCGTGGATGCCGAGAGTTGCCAGATTCGCGCTCGTTGGACAACGGGGGAATTATTACCTGGCGCATTTTCACTTTGATTCTGCTTGGCTTGTGAGGCCAGAGTCAGTGCAAACGCTGGCCCTATCCGAGCAGCATTTCAGTTGGTCGAACCACTGATTCACAGCCGACTGCGCGATATGTTCTTGTTCGATGCGAAGATGCTCAGCTTTGCAAATGCGGTAAGCTGCCCGCTCGGACTCGGTAAGCTCTGGAGGTTCGGTCGCGTTTTCAGGTCGACGATTGGTAATCGTAATGGCCAGCTCACGATGACGCTGAAGAGTTTCCAAATCCATGAAGAGACTCTGAGTGTTCGGAAAGCGATGGCGTAGGCTAGCGAGAATTTCAAAGCCGTCGGTATCAAGGTCGCCCCAATAGTACAGTTCCTGATGAGGTAACCATGAGATATCGAACAGCATGGTGATCCCGTGCCCAACACCACCCAACGCGATGCCTCGCATGGTCTTGGGCAACGTCAAAAGATTCACCTTGTTCTCAACCACGAACACGCGCGCAGATTGAATCGACAGTCGATCAAGATCTGCAACCGGAAGTGACAGTTCGGTCCAAGGGCAACCGACTTCAGCAGCCAAATGCAAGTCTAAAAATCGGATCAGTAAATGTTGGCGAGCGTAACGGAAACCGTAACGCTGCTCGAAACTCCGCGTGCTGCCGTAATCAATGGCTTGCACTGGTAACAGCGCATCAAACCAGGCGCTCAAGAGCGACTTGTGGCGTTCGATTAACTTCGATGAAATCGATAACGGCAATTCCCGCGTGAAGCAATCTGGTCGTGGGTGCTCGATCATAAACTGCGTCACCGTCAGCAACTCGTTTAGATGCTCGGCCACCAACAATAATTTTTGCCAGTTCCTCGTGGTCCAGTCATTCAGCTTCGGAAACTGGTGTCGAACTTGCTCGACGCAAGTTTGTAAACTGCGAAACTCGGTTAATTTGCGAACCAATTTTACCAAGTCTTCGAGCGACTCGATTGAAATGGCGACAGGGTAATGGTTCCTGCCATACAGTCGCTTGGCTTTCTCTTCCCAAGTAATTGAGTAACCCGAGCCTTTCACTTCTTTCGATTCATTGCGCAGCAAGTCGACTTGGCGAATCAACTCGGATTGCGACGCAGGCATGCTCAAGTCGCAGGGCATGCGGTAAGGAAAGAAGGTCTCGTCATTTGCCAACCATGCCGAGATGGCCCTGGGGTAAACCCGTTGAGCTTTTTCAACGATTTCTTGAGGGCTGAGCATGGCCTAATCTTCAGGTGGAAAACGAGTATGCAAGATTGGTAGTGCCTAGTTTATAGGCTTTCGACGTTGGTCGTCGATGTTAGAACTTAAAACGAAAAAAGGCGGCAGAGAAATCTCTGTCGCCTTTGTGATCGCAAATTAGCCGGGTGGCTTGCGGAATGTGCTGCTTACCGTCCCTCGCTCACGCTTCGGGTTAGTGTCGGTTACTTCTCGTGCCCATCCCTCGCTTACGCTTCGGGTTGTGTGGTACTAAACCTCGGTGAACCTACGAGCGTTCGAACTAGTAGACGGTGTTGGTGCCAACGTCTGGGTTGCCGCACATATGGAAGTGGTTATGGTCGATGTAAATCACTTCCGAAGCTTCTTTATCTTCGAGCGTGTAAGGCACTGGCCAGCCGTTAATGGTTCGCTCAGAGAAATAAATCGTGCACTTGTAATGTGCGTGATGCAACTTGGCCATTCCAATCAATGGAATGAACCGAGGTGGATCCACATAGTCAGCGATCTTTTCTTTGACGATCTGCACGTTGTTACGATGTTTCTCGTAGAGCAATGGAATGCCGCCACGAGTTGGACGAGCCTTTTCCAAAGCTTGAATCACTTCATCATCGCTCGGCGGATCGAGCGCGATCGGTGTATCGCCTGCGGTTGTTGGGCCGATAATCGGCACCCGTTCATAACGTTCATGGTTATGAAACTGAACTTCTTCTTCGTCTTGGAAGTAGGGGCTGACGGGAATTGGAATCCCGAGGAACCCCAGGTTAATACCTTGAGTGATTCCAACGCACCCAGTTGAAGCCGTAAGGCCTGCTGCGAGCATCAATCCAGCCAATGTTTTCATGCGTAGCATCGAACGATCCCTCGTTTCGATTGTGTGGTTCTGGAAACAGCAGCGACCTACTGCCCACCCGGCGTTCCATCCCAACCCACAGCCCACTATTACAATAATAGCAGCAGGCCATGCGTTGCTTGGTCGCCTGTTTCCGATCTAGAAAGGAGTATCGTTGTTAAGGTGCGCAGAACTTGCGGGTTTTTCCATTTATGAGCGAAAATCCGATTCCAACACGTGTTCGGACGCTAGCATTTCGATCTGCAAAGGGTCGCTTTTCGCCCCAAACATCCCCGTCCGCCTCCGTCAATTGTCAGATCTGCTGCCGAAAACACGGATGCATGATAATCCAAGCCCACTCCCCTGCTAGCAAACTGCTGTGCTGGAATTCGTGAGCGGTCACCCTCTCAACTTTGGTAAGCTAAGCAAGTTGCAACTGCGGTTAATCGCAAAATCAAAGTGTGCGAAAGTTTGACTCAACCACCACTCACAGGAGGGATCATAGCCAGTTCACTATCTGGCTTGAGCAAAGCGTGGTCATCTAGCACTTCAGTTTCCGAAGCCCACAAGCTAACTTCGCTGAGCGCCTTTAATTGTGGCATCTTTTCTAGCAGAGCTGTGCGGGCCGCTGCAACATTCGCCTCGTCGTGCAGATCCAGTGTCAGCGAGCGAACTCCAGCCTGCTGCGCGGCTCCTGCAAACAATCGAATCGTTACTTTCATAGCGGTCACCTACCCACACAAAGTCGCCAGTGGTTTGGTCTCTTTCGAGCTCGTTTAGGGCTGGTTATCGATGGTCAGGGCAAAAGACTCATTGGCCGCACGTACAAACTCACCGACCAGCGCTTCGTCCTTGCAGCCCGGCGATGACTCAACACCTGAGGCCGTATCCACTCCGGCGCAGTGCGTTGTATGGATGGCTTCGGCAACGTTGCTTGGGGTAAGCCCACCAGCGAGCAGAATTGGAATGTCCCCAAAACACGCTGGCCGGGTTGTTAGCAGATCCCAACGAGCAGTACGGCCAGTACCACCGCCGACGCCGGGTGCAAATGCGTCGACTAAGTAACCACGCAGTTGCCCGCGAGCTGCAACATCCGATTCCAACCATTGTCGCGCCAGGTGCTTTTCCTCGCGCCGACCGCTCCACGAGACCGCTTTGATGACAGGTATATCAGGCGTATCATCAAGCAAATCAGGTAGTTCTTCACCGTGCAATTGAATGAAATCGACTGGCACCGTGCTTAAGAACTTCCGCAGCTCATCGCCTGTTGGGTTCATCAGTACGGCAACCGTTTTCAAACCCAGCCCTTGAGCTTGCTTGACCATTTCTCGCCCTGGATCGATCTTGAGGCTGCGGACGCTAGTGCGGACAAAGTTCAGTCCAACAGCATCCGCGCCGCAGTCAGCGAGCCAAGCTAGATCCGCAGCTCGTTTAACACCGCAGATTTTAATTCGAAATGGAGTCGTCATAGGTTTAGGCAGAAACGAGGCGTGTTGCGAGAAACGAGAAACGAGAAACGAGAAACGAGATGCTAGATGCTAGAAACAAGTGTGGGTGTGGGCCTGTGTGGGTGGTTGAATGTGATGAAGGTGCGAAATTATTTGGGACGCGAGGCTTCAAATTTGAGATTTCAAATTTATCAGGGCCTAGATAGCCTCTAGCCTTGCCTTACTAGTCGGTGGAAGGCTTCGCTGAGTTGCTTGGTTACTTTGCCGACAGCACCATCGCCGATGGGGCGTCCGTCGAGCTTCACGACTGGTATGACTTCGGCTGCGCTGCCGGTCAAGAAGCACTCGTCGGCGACATAGATGTCATGACGTGTCATAGCTCCCTCAATCACCTTCATCCCCGTGGACCGAGCGATTTCGATCACAGCGTTTCGGGTTATGCCTTCTAGGATTCCCGCGTCGATGGGCGGCGTATACAGTTGGCCGTGACGAATGGTGAAAATGTTATCACCCGTGCACTCGGCCACTTCGCCGCGGTGATTAAGCATCAGGGCTTCTGAGCAGCCCGCCAATTTGCCTTCGATACGCGCGAGAATATTGTTCAGATAATTGAGCGACTTGATGCGTGGGTTAAGGGCCGCTGGGTGATTGCGAATCGTGGCGGCGGTAATGATCTCAAGCCCGTTTTCGTACTTATCTTTGGGATAGAGTTCGATGTGATCAGCAATAATGATGACTTGCGGGTTCGATGTCTTGGCAGGATCCAACCCCAGCGAACCTGCTCCGCGAGTGATCACCAAACGAATGTAGGCATCGACCAATTGGTTGCGTGCAAGGGTGGCTTTGACCGCTTCGCCCAGGTCGGCTTGCGTCATCGGGATCGTCAATTGAATGGCTTTGGCCGATTCGTAGAGTCGGACGAGGTGTTCGGTCAAGCGGAAAACGCGGCCCGAATAGGATCGCATGCCTTCGAAAACGCCATCTCCGTAGAGCAGTCCGTGGTCGTAAACGCTTATTTTTGCGTCTTCTTTGGCGTAAAACGTGCCGTTGATGTAGATCTCAACTGAGGGCATAGTGGCTCTTCGTGGTTTTGAGTCAAGTAATGATTGGGGAATCAATTTACGCGAATTCGAGATTTTTTTCTAGGTTACGAAGAGGCTAACTCGCGACAGCCACGCTACGAACCTTCAGTTATACTAGAACCATGGCGGGCGATAGAGGCTCGCGCGTGGCGGGACGGAAATTGGCTGAGGAGTCGTCTTGTGGGTATTCGTTTTCGTTGTCATCAATGCGGTCATGAACTGCACGTGAAGGACTTTCAAGGCGGCAAGCGAAGCAGATGTCCCGAGTGCGAAACGAAGTTCCGGATTCCGGTGGAGTCGGCCGAATATTCGATCCCCTTGGACGCCTCCCAACCAGGCGATTCCACAGTTGCCTCGAGTTCACAAGCGACCTCCAGCGCTCAATCGACCTCCAGCGCTCAAACGACATCGAGTGCCAAGGTCGCGTTAACCGGCGTCGCAACCGACACGCTCCCCGCAAAGTCGGTTTTGGCAGACTCAAGTCCAAGCGACGCTGAACCAGAAGTAGGGGCTCAGGATGATGCTCCCCAAGAACTTGACCATGTGAGTGAATCGGCGGCTCCCGTGTCGCCACAAGCGATCCTAGAGGCTCCAGGGGCTACTTGGTACGTCAGGCCGCCCGCCGGGGGCCAATACGGCCCAGCTCCAGCCAACATCTTCTGCGAGTGGCTGACGGAGAATCGAGTAACTCGCGATTCTTTAGTCTGGCGCGACGGGTGGCCGCAATGGCTGGTAGCCGGTGAAGTGTTCGCCGATTACTTCGGTCCCGCCCTTCCACCCACCAGCCCAGTGACCAGCCCAGTGACCAGCCCGGCGGCCTTCATCGCCAATGCGGTTCCACTAGTTTCCAGCACAGCCACTGCTACATCGGTTGCAGAACAAATGGCTGCACCGAATTTTGTGGCGCCGACTTCATTGAGCGATCGCGCATTGGCGGCTCGGAAGCGGCAACGCAAGAAGAACTACATGATCATGATTGGAGTCTTAGCTGCAATCTCCGTCGGTTTGGTCATTGCTCTCGTTGTCGTGCTGATGCAAAACTCATAGGTTCGCGTCGTATATGGAAACAGCGACTCATGCTGACCGGCCAGTTGCCGATTCCGAGCTTTCGATCCCATCGGTCGTGCCGATATTGCAGTGGAGCGGTCAGCGACGATTCAAGTACTTCGTAACGGGTGTCCTCGGTCCCATCGGTTGTTTAACGATGGCTTGGATGGGAGTCAACGCGAGATTAGATGGCCTTTGGCAATCCGGCGAACTTGAGACCTACATCAAGCTGATGCTTGAGCCCCCAGCCCTGCTGCCATTTATCCCGTTGCTGGTCTTCAGCATGTTGTCGCTTAGCTGTTGCTGCATTCGACCACAGCTTGCCAAGCACTTGTGGGTACGAGTTGGAGTGTACGGCGGTGGAATACTCAGTACTCAGTATCTGATTTTCGTGGTCTTTGCTGGTGCTTTCTTTCCGTTCATTTCCGCGGCAATTCTTGGTCCGATACTCGCCTTGGTAACCTACGTTGCTGCCAAGTTGATGCCTAAAGCGCGACGAATCACCATCTTTCAATTGATGTTGTTGACGGCAGTCGTAGCGGTCCTGGCCTCGATCGGCGTGTGGATAGCTGCAGCGTACAACCGCGATGGTTCGCTGGATTTTGCTGAGATAGTATTCGGAGCCGCTTTTTGGGGCTTGCTGGCCGCACCACCACTGAATTGCTTCACTTACGTGCGGGCGACGTTCGCTATTCTGCGAAGTCCTGCGCTGGAAAGCGTGCCGATCCGCGAAAGATACAAGCTGTTTGGGATGAGCTTTGCGTGGTTGCTCGGCTTCGGCGCGAGTTGGAAGTATGGACTCGACGCGATGCTGAAAGAGTATGCCAATCTGCCAACATCGCCACCCAATTGCTACGTCAGCTCGGCGGCCGCATGCGGTCACCCGCGGTTTGTAGGGGTTACTCAATGTGTTGCAGTTGAAGGTCAGTCCCACAGTCGTTCGGGGTTTCCGGTCAATATGCAAATGTGCCGGCTAAAGTTTCTCGAGTTGGCGATGGCTGCGTTTTCGCCCGCACTGCATAAAGCGGTTCGTCGGCTATACGATTTCATCGGTCCCAGAGCCGCGAGCCTGTGCCGCAGCAATGTGTGGTTTGCCGACGCGAGTTATGTCGCCTTGAAGCCGGTGGAGTGGTTAGCCTGTGTCATCCAGGCACTTTCAGGAGTCTCATCCGGACGCATTCGAGGGCTGTACACCTTCTTTTGCCGAAAAACTTGATTTCGCGAACCTAGCGGATTAGTGTAATGGGACTCTCAGAAGCTGGGGGAAGGTTTGAGAAAAGTCTTCCAGAAGGCGGTTTCCCTTGTTTTTTTGCGAGTATCGGCAATTCTGCAGGAATTCTCGGGGCTGAAGCGTCGCTAGTTAGCGGCGTTTTTGTTGGCTGCTTTAGAGGTAAAGTCCGCAAAAAGAATTCGTTGCTAACTTGCTTGTTAGTTTTTCCCACTATCAGAACAAATTTTGGAGAACGAGCGATGCGCCGATGGTTTGCACGCGCTGTATTGATGACTGGCTGCCTAAGTATGGCTGCCCCCCTGCATGCACAACAGGACGCCATGAGCGAGATTTATGGCCAAGGGGTTCATCGCTATTTCGCCGGTGATTATGCCGGAGCGGAATTGTTGCTCAATCAGGTCCAAGCCGCAGGCTCGGAAGACCCACGCGTCCACTACTTCCTCGGAATGTGCAAAGTCGCGCAGGGCGGTGGAGTGATGGCTGGCTTGGCTGACTTCGAAGCCGGCGCCCAAGCGGAAGCGAAGAGCAAGACTTCCTATCAAGTCGGTTTGGCTCTCACACGCATCCAAGGCGCTGCCCGTCGTGAAATTGAGAAAGCACGCTTGGCCGCACGCTCTCAAGCGCGCCAACAACAGTTGCTTGAACAACGCGCTCGCGCTGAAGCTGCTGCTGCGGGACGTACAACTGCGCCGGCTGCAAGCACGCTGCCTCCCGCGACTCGCAATGTTCCTGATCCGCTGACTGATGGTGGCCTGTCAGGACAAGCAACTGTGGATCCTGTACAGCCAACCACTCCAGACACCAGCAATCCATTTGGCGATGATCCAGTAACCCCAGCGCCAACCGATCCTGCTGCACCAACTCCAGCGACTCCGGCCGAAGGTGCCGATCCATTCGCCACGCCGGCAACTGAGCCTGCGATGGACCCGAGCGACCCGTTCGCTACCCCCAACAACTAACTTCTAAAAGCCGCTTAAGCTTAAGGCATCTTTAAGAAGATGTCTTGGCCTTCTCAAGAAGGTCGCATCTGCCAAATGCGACCTTTTTCATTGCTCATTGGTCAGCTGCGACCAGTCTCTGGTGGGGCCACTGGGGCTGTTCCGCACACTTCACATGCCTTATCAAGACGAAACCTTGCAAATGGCACAAACACGCCTTCGAAACCCGTAGCCAATCCGTGGCGGGATTTAGGGCTTTCGCTTACACTCGTCGGCCCTACAGAAGCTTGGTTTGCACCCGAAGCTGGCATCTACTTATTTGATGCAGTGGAAATACCAATGCTTCTCCGTCAAGGTTGGAAGATGTTTGGTAAGTGGCTTAAATTGTGGTTGGCCATTCTTTGGCTGGCTATGAACGCCGTCTGTTCTCAAAAACTGTTGTCCTCCGACGAGCCCAACTTATCATTGGACGAAGTTCGAGAACGGATAAACGCAACGCAGGGTGATGAACAAGTCGCTCATAAGTTGCTCGTTTTGACAAGGTTCGATTTTCCGGCTGACTACCGCGTTAAAATTTCCGACGAACTGATCACCCAGTTTGATAATTCTGAGCAATGGTCGACCTTAAGCAAAGCATATTGCGGAAAAGGTACGGGCCTTATGCATTTGGGCAAATTGCAAGCAGCCCTCGAACAGCTGGAGAAGGCTGAAGAGTTTGGGGAGAAATGCAAAGTTGAGGATCCTAGCGTCTTCTTCAAAGCTCGTTGTAACCGCGCCGCTTGCTTGACGATGCTCGGAGAAGACTCAAAGACCACGGTCAAGCTTCTGCAAGAAGCGCTCGACTTTGCGAAACCCTATGGCGACCAATTGGAAGTTTCGTTTGTCTATACGCTGATGTCGCATCATGCCGAAAAAGCCGGGGCGATTACTTTCGCTCTGAAGTACCTCGAGTCGGCTTACGATATCGCAGTTCGAACCAAGAAGCCCACGTTGGCTGCCCAAGCGGGAACGTCGGTCATCGCAATGTTGGTCGTTAACTCGCAAATTGCCGAAGCGCAAGTTTGGATCGACAAGCTGGAACCTTTGATTGAATCAATCAACGATCCGGCCGTCAAAGTTGCTTTTGCTATTCATCGCGAAGATGTTCGCAGCGGACTGGGGGACCATCAAACCGCCACCGCCAATCTGAAGCGTATCGTCAGCGAGGCTGAAGCAGTTGGCAATCCTCAATCCATTGGGAACGCTTACTTGTCGCTGGCTGCAGCCGAAAATCGAGCTTCGAACTTCGCGACCGCTCTCGCGGCAGCGGACAAGGCGATCGAGCAGTTAACCTTGCTCAAGCGTTCATTAAGTCTTGCGCAAGAGCAACGTGCGCGAGCCCTATTCGGACTCGAAAAAGATACTGAGGCGCTCGAAGTCACGGGTGACCTGATTGAGCATGCAGAGGGACTTCCGAAGACGCGAGCGTTGGAACTGCGCAGTCGCATCTTGCGCAAGCTGGGGCGATTCGATGAAGCCATTGCGCATTTGGAACTTTGTCGCGAAGAAGAAAAACGGAGACTTACCGATGGAGCACGCGAGCAAGCCAGCTTTATGACCGCTGTTCTCGAAGACCAACAGCGGACCGCTGAACTGGCACTATTCAAAGAACAGAACCGTGCTGCGGCGGTCCAATTAGAACTGAGTAAAGCTCATATCATTCATCAGACTCAAAAGGCCGATTTCGAACGTTTGCTGCGCAACGCTGCGATCGGTCTATCGGTCTTGATTGTGTTGGGTGGTGTCTTACTCTTCCGCACCATCTCGCATCGCAAAACGACCCTCGCCGTGGCTGCCCGTGAGCACCAATTGAATATTGAACTGCAGGAGAGTTTACGCAGGCAGTCGGCGGTTTTAGAGCTTGAAATGGAGAAACGCCGGCAATTAGAAATTGCCGTTGAGCGAAAGCACCGCGACGAAACGATCGGCAAGCTAACCGGTGGCGTGGCGCATGATTTCAATAATCTACTTACCGTCATTGTGCAGTCGATTGAGCTTACGAAGCTGAGCCTTTCACCACTTTCTCCCAACGTGTCCCGCCTGTTGGATGCTTCGCTCAATGCCGCCGAGTCGGGTGCGAGCATTGTGCGCCAGTTGCTCGCCTACGCGCGACAACAGCCGCTGTCTCCCAAGCCCATTCGCGTCTCGACGTGGCTAGCTTCCACGATTGGGATGTTTCAACAGATCGGTGGAAAACGTGTTCATGTCGAGCCAAGCGCGGTGAATTGTGATACGACCATTTCCGCCGACTCAGCGCAGCTCACGACTAGCGTCATTAATCTGATCGCCAACGCCCGGGATGCCATTGATGTAAACGATGGAAAGATCGAGCTCCGAGTTAAGACGATTGTGCTCGACCAGAAAAATGTGCATGAGTGGGTCGACGTAAAGCCCGGCGAGTATGTGATGTTTGAAGTCAGCGACAATGGGGGCGGCATGACTCCTGACCAGCTAGCGCATGCTTGCGAACCTTTCTTCAGTACCAAGAGCCCCACGGCTGGAACGGGGCTTGGCCTGAGTTCGGTCCTGGGGTTCGTCAAGCAATCCGCGGGAGACATCAAGCTGTCAAGCACGGTCGGTAAAGGAACGACGGTAAGTTTTATTTTACCCACCGTCCGTTCGATCGAAGCTGAAGCGGTAGTGCCCCAGCAACTCACCCAAAGTCGACAATGCGTTCTGCTTGTCGAGGATCAAGTTGACGTGCGGCATGTCATCAGTGAGAGCCTGAAGACCATGGGGTTGGACGTTATTGAGGCGTCCAGTGCGGACGAAGCCGTTAGCGTCTTGCAATCCGCGAATCGCCCCCACTGGGTCCTATCCGACGTCCGCATGCCCGGCTCTGTGAATGGCATTGAGCTTCGTAATTGGGTCTTATCAAACTACAAAAACACTCGAGTGATCTTGATGAGCGGCTTTCAGGACATCGAAACCCAACTCGCTCCCGGTACGGCATTCATCTTAAAGCCCGTTCGGAAACTCGATCTCCAGAACGCAATCGAAATGTGCCAGACCAGCTAGCGCGAGCATATTTTTTCTAGCTCGATCTCATTGCGCTTCGGAAGCTGTTTTGCGATAGACCTGAGTCCAATCGTCTGTTCGATTTCTCGTGAGACAGGGCCAGGTTACCATGAATCGCGAGCTGAGCTGCAACAAGGCAGCTGGAGCTGGTGTGAGCTCATTTTTTGCAACAGGTCGCAGTTTTTCAGAAACCAGTTCCGCTCGTTCATTGAATTCACAAGATGTACGTTATAAGCATGCAGGAGTTAATGCATGACTGACGACAGTCGTGGCTTCAACTTACAACCTTCGAAAAGGTTTTTCGAAATCAGCCCAATTCTTGTCGCACGACTTCACGGATCCGAGCTTTGGCCTCGTTCGATAACTTCATGCTTAGCGATGAATCCTGACCGGCAGCCAATCTGCGCAGAGCGCGAACGTTGGCTTGGAATCGCCTACAGAATCCGCACAGAATCAGATGTGTGCGTAGGTCGATCCGTTCCCACAGCGTGAGATCTCGCTCGGTCGTATCCGAAATCAACTTGGTAATATCTCTGCAGCGCGACAAGTTAACGATTCTCCATCGCCAAGCGGTACTTCATGCATTCCGCCAAAGCCAATCGAGCTCGGTGCATCAAGACCCACAGGTTTGACGTAGAAATATCCAATGCCTTACAAACTTCTTCGGCACTTTCTTGCTGCACCTCGCGCAGCCAAAACGTTGAGGCTTGCGTCGGCGGCAGTTTTCTCAAACAGTCTTGAAAAACCACCCTAAACTCTTCACGCTCCAGCGTATCCAAACGCATTCTCGAATTCGCTTTAGCTGATTTTGACCAGTTTCCGCGTTTGTCGAACAGAGCTGAAACGGCAGCATCTTCGGCCAGAGCCGCAGGCTGTTTGGCCTGCGCTCGTGCTTGGTCGATCACCTTCCGCTTGAGAATCCCCATCAACCAGGCTCCCTCGGAACCAGATTGTCGGTATTGATCGATGAATTTGAGAGCCGAGAGGAATGTTTCCTGAACCGCTTCCTCAGCCGCGTTGTGGTCACGCAACCGGGCGACAGCATACGCAAACAGGGTATCGCCGTAAGTATCGACCCATTGGGAAGGGTTCAGTGCAACTGGTTTGTCTTCCATAGGCTTTCACATTTACCTAACCTTCGAGCAAACAGGTAGGGTTCAAGAATCCATTTACTGCTTAGTCAAACGACATTTTCACCGGAGCTGACGCCACCGTGCGATGCCATTGTAGCGTACGCGTAAATGGTCCGGTACGGTTTCGGCGTCGTGCTATCATGGGACTGGGGATGCAGGTTTGCCCACCGATGAGGTAATCCAAGCCATCTCCCATGCACCCACGCCACCGAACGCTGATAAAACGCACAAATCCTGCTAAAGTGTACCGTAGCGGGTTTGAGGTAGCGTGCTTGACTGACGCTGGAGTATTGGATGCAAGTCGATGGAGTAGCTGATGCAAGTCGAAGCGAGCCAAGTACAAGCGAATGCCCTTCATAAAGTCTTGGGGATGTGCGGGCCTCTGCTTCTCGTAATGGCCCCCCTACATTCTGTTGCAACTAGTCAAGAACCGACCAGCAAGGAAGGTAAAGCAGTCGGGGAACTTTTCCAGGTTCTCCACCATAAAGATCACCTCAGAAAAAATGGAGGGTGGAACTTCGAACTGTTTGACAAAACTCAAATACAACCAGTCATCGAAGAGCTTGAGCGAATTGCCTCCGCTCGTATCCCGGCTAGCGCCAATGAAGTGCAGCGAGCAAAATTGAGCTTGGCAGCTAAACTAGTAATCCATAGAACGATTGCCGATATCGATGCGCATTATGCCCAAGAGAAATTTGACCCCATGAAGTTTCGGCCCGGCACTACGATGGAAATCTTCGGTTCAGGTTCTTTGTTTGAAAAAGTGATGCGGCACCAAAGACTGCTAGACAACTATACTAGCGTTTTGCAGTAAGTGAATGAAGCGAAAATCCTGGTACCGTTTGAAACGCGTCGCTTTCACGGTAGAATCTGCGTCTTGCTTGTGCGGCCTTTACTCTGCGAAGTGGCGGTAGTTGCAAAACTGGTGATTACAAAGACTGGTTTCAGATCTAAACTATCGCTTGGTTTGCTCCAGAGAGCTAAGGAAAAACGCATGCCCTCGTAGCTCAGTTGGATAGAGCAACGGATTTCTAATCCGTCGGTCAGAGGTTCGAATCCTCTCGGGGGTGCTGAAAAATCAAGAAACTACACCTTTCCTACACCCAAAACCGCCCGATTATTGCTTCGATAGGCTAGCAAATGCCTTGCGAGCCACGTTTCAGCGGAGTTGATAATGGGTAAGTCAAAAGTAAAGCAGAAACCGCCCTTGTTCTTTCATAAAGGCGGTGGCCAGTGGTGCAAGAAGATCAACGGGAAGCACTACTACTTCGGGACCGAATACGAAGCCGCTTTGAATCGGTATCTCAACGATCGCGACGCATTGAAAGCGGGCCGGAAGCGAGAGCAAAAGTCAGAAGCCGCTACGGTCGTTGAACTGGCGAACCTCTATGGCGATTGGTGCAAACGGCGGGTGGCTTCCAAGGATCTGACGCAGCGGTCGTTAGACGAGTCAACCAAGTCGATCAAGCGACTGATTGAAATTCGCGGAAAGGAATCACAACCCGCGAACTGGTCACCGCTCGACTATGCGGAGATCAAAGAAGCCTTTTTCGCGCCGGTCATTCGCACCGTTCCTGTCCGCGGTGGTATCAAAGGGCCAGCAGTAGAGCGCCGCTCGTCCACAACTGTGGACGGTGACATTCGACGTATCAAGGCGTTCCTGAAATGGGCTCACGAATCCGAGCTGATGCCAGAGCCACGTTTTGGCAAGTCGTTCGCACAAAGCAGCACGAAGCAACAACGACTTGCCAAAATCGAATCAGGCAAGCGAGACCTAACGCCCGACGCAATCAAGGCCATTCTTGAACAGTGTTCCGCAAAGTTGAAGCCGCTCGTTCTGCTTGGCATCAACGGTGCTTTTGGTGCGAGCGATTTGAGCGACTTGACACTATCCGACTACACCGGCGAATGGATCGACTACGCACGCAGGAAAACGGGTGTAGAACGCAAGGTGTGGTTGTGGCCAGAGACTCGCGCCGCGATCGATGCTTACCTGAAGAAACGCCGGACTCCTTATTCGGAAGCGCTTGAACAAGTGCTGTTTCTGACTGGTCACCGTCAACAGTGGATGCGTGGCGAACACGACGCTATCGGCAAAGCGTTCCAAAAGGCCAGAGAAGCCGCCGAGCTGGACCGCGGCAGCTTCTATGACTTGCGCCGTACGTTCCAGACGGTTGCGGAGGGATGCTTAGACTTCCCGGCCGTATCGCACGTTATGGGGCACGCGGCGGGCTCTGGTGATATGTCGGCAAAGTATCGGCAGCGGATCACCGATGAGCGTATCAGGGCCGTTTGTGAGCATGTGCGTGGGTGGTTGTTCGGTTAAAATTAAATCGTCGCCAGGGAGTAGCTACCCGGGCCGACTTGTTGCAATCGTCCCTAAGCGATGGCAACAAGTCGGCAGCGACTTCAAAACACTTAGGGATTCTGACTCATGGACGCAATCGCCAACTACATTCGAATTGCAGCCGAGCATTCTGTTACGTTGCAGCTCGAAGAACTTCGCGAGAAAGATCGCGATCACGACAAGTGGCAAGATCACTTTTTTCATCGCCTTCAACTTCGAGATGAACTGATTGAAGCAACGCCATCTGCTAAAGCTTTGCTATTAGAACGTGGCCTTGACCCGATGCCGTTAATCAGAACTACACTTGCAGCTGAATGTTTCGTAAACCGATACCAAGATGAATGGTTCGCTTGCCACGCATTTTTAATGGCGAATGAAACTAAGCCAGTTAGCCGGGATTGTCCAATTAGCATGGCAGCACTGTACGAGCTATGCGTCAAAAAGGTAAATCGCGTTGGCCAAGAAGTTGCCGGAAGCAATTCGACCGTACGCGGGTGGAAAAACGCAAAAGGTTTTCCGGAAACTATGACGTGGAGTAGTGTTCGTGAATGGTTGAACCGCACTAAAGACTATGATATTGGCAATCCACCCACAGAATGTTGACATGTGACGACATGTGATGACTTCCGTTGACTCTAGCTTTGTGTTTATTGCCTTACTCAAAAA
>JANRMD010000566.1:0-53110 GCA_033761895.1 Pirellulaceae bacterium
TTGCCAGCGCCATTGGGGCCGATGTAGCCGAAAACTTGGCCCGCTTCCACTTCGAAGGAAACATCATTCACCGCTCGCGTGTGCCCGAAGAAGCGAAACAGACGTCGAAGTTGAATCATGGGATGACCTGCCGCAGCTACCATGGGTCGACTCCGATCACTAGATTGACATTGTCCGACTGAATCCCTTTGAGTGGAATTTCAATGGCATCAAATTCGGGAACTAGAGTAGCGAATTGATGAGGCGCTAAGTCCAAATCGTCGCTGAGATAACGTTTGAACGCTTCGTCGATCATCTCGGTTTCTTGGACTGCAAAGGAACGTGCGTATCGACGAGGGTTACCAAAGTTGAGCAGGCTGTCACTGCCCCCTTCGAGTTCCTGTGGAATCTTGGGCTTGTAGTCAACGCCAATTCTTGAAACGACGATACTTACCGATTCTAAATCCTGGACTTCAGGTTCACGGGATTCGTTGGAGCCCAGGTCGGCTTCCAAGTAGTAGTCGTCTTTGTCGCCTCGCAAAACCACTAAGGGCAAGGTCTGCGCGGTCAGGTTCTTGACCACTAACTTGCCGGCTGCACTCCGTTGGGTGGAAATCGGTATTGTGCGAGGGTCGACCTTGTGGCCGATCAGCAGCTGTTGATGTTGTCGAGGCTTAAGCCAATCATTCCAAGTTTGCTTCTGGCCGAACGACACCATCCCTTCAACATTCCTTCGAGGATCCGGCGAGCTGCGAAAATTAGTAGCATCATCGGGAAGAACGCTGCGAGCGTAGGTATCCGCGGAGAACTGCAAACCTTCGCGCGGTGGTAAGCCGCTAAAGTAGTTTTGACGTGACCAACCGAAAGCTACTTGAGCTGGACCATCGTAGGCAGTCACGCTGTGAATGCGAACATAGGTCTCGAAGCCTTCATGCAGCACACCGTACAAAATAATGGCTAGTGTTGCCAAAAAGGACACTGTTGGAACCAGAAAGATCATCAAGCTGCGGCGCTGAATGCGGCCAGTGAACGTTAGCAGCCCTGGCCCCAGCAAGGCGCCAAACAGTGCCACAATGACACAGAACGCCCACACCGGCGGCTTACCCACTTCGATGATCAAGTTACGCCAATACCAATTCCCATCATGGCTCCGCGCTGTCAACGCGCAAGCTGCTGCAATGTTGTTTTTTGGGACTATGACAGCACCAATCTCACTGTCATCTAGTTCATCCAAGCTACGGTTGCAAATGATGACTCGGCCTTGGCCGAATTCGCGTTCCAGTAACTTTTCTGAGCCCAACGAGTTCAGTAGCCGAGAGCGGCCTCGCTGGAGTAGTTCGAGCGAAACATCGTCGAAACCAAGCACCGACATCATGTCATTAAGATTATCGCGATGGCTCCCCAAGCCGGTCTCTAAAAGGGTATCGGTAAGGAGCGCTGCATCGTATGCCACTCCAGCACCTTCAATCGCCTTGGTTTGCTTGTTGTCAGTTTCTACAGCAGGCTGTTTTGTTCCAACCTCAGAATCGAGGATCCACCAAGGCGGGGTCACCTTATCTACAGATTGCCAAGAGGCCAATTCGGCGTTGCCACCCAGTCCACTCAACAACCGATTCACCGTGGCCATCGATTCGCTTGAATTCACCCGATAGACCCACAGGGCCCCCCCAGCGCTAATGTAGGTTCGCAATGCGGTCGCTACCTGCGGTTGTTCCTTATTGATCTCAGCCACCGCTTCGACGGAAGCAATCCAAACCGGATATGAGAAATAGCGTCTCCAATCGTCGCTGGCCTGATCAACGGGGATTGAGGGACTACTGACGACGCCACTTCCCGCCACCACACCAGCGCGTGCTAGTGCCGTCGAATTTATAGTGGTGTCCAAGTAGGTCGTAACGGCTTTCAGGTTCGGAGATTCAACTTTGGGATCGACGGCGGATGGTATCAACGCACCAACCGAGGTCATATCCAAGTTGTAATTTAACGACCAATGAAACTCCTGCTGATTACTGTTTTTGCTTTTGCGTTTGTCTTCAATGTCGCGGCCCTCTTCAAAGACTCCAATATCCCAGGCAAACTGAGCTTCAGAGGCAGGAAACAATATTTCTATCTGCGCACCCGTCGCACCTTCAGCAATCTCAACCTCTTTTCGATACGCGAGACTATCTTCGGCTACCTGCCCGTAATTCTGCGTGTACAGCACAACAGTCAGTTTGCGGTCAACTTTACTTAAGCCCGCGCTATCAACGATCTTTACCTTAAGTGCTGCAACGGCCATCGATGGAGCCATCTCAAGTGTATAGGTCACGTTGAGCGGTGTGCGTCCACGATAACCTCGCGTTGCGAAGGCGCCACCATTTGCATATTGCGCAGCAACAGGTGTACTGGAAATCAACACCGTCAGAATCAGCAACGCGAATTGTAATATCCGAGTTCTGCGCTGAAGTCTTTTCTCAGAACGCCGCATGACGGTTTCTCTTTTGAACTTAAAACTAGGGATCAGGATCGCCACGTATCAGATATTCTCGGAAGGTGACGGTGGTATCACTTGTTCTGGTAAACGCCCATCAGCAAACGGGCTTGAGGTTACCGTGGATTCGCCTAGGTACTTTTCAACGAAGCCAAACATGTAGGAAACCAGAAAACTGGCTCCGGAAAAGAAGGCAAACAGCAGAATAAACAGACTGGTGAAGACTAGGGCCGCAGCGAGGGCTTGTCCTTGGTCGGCGGCTTGGATGATACCAAGGGCAATTGCAACCACTGTAATGGCAACGAATAACCAAATCATCCGCACTCGGGGCAGGAATGGTTGGGGCACTTCCTCTTCGAACGACATAGCTGACGAGTTCCTGAATAACCAATGCTAAAACTTAAACAAGATTTGGAGTATTATGACTGGCTCGCATCGCGCGGCTCAAGTGCCTCGCGAATTCCGATCCGTTCGAAGGAGCTTTATTGTATGCCATCTATTCGCCGACGATGTGTGAATTCTTGCCTCGCCAAAAAATCTCCTTCAACGACGCCCGACCATCCCGGCACGATATTGACAGTGCTAACCATTGTTTTTGTCTCAATGAATTCTGCATTTGGGCAAGAAAACAAACGCGCGTCACCACCTGCCGAGCGCCCGCTGGTCACCGTTTCTGCCGAAGCTAAGGCAATTCACTCGCGGGGCTACGTGTTTGATGGACACAACGACTTGCCTTGGGTCGTAAGAACCGACGCTTCGAGATCGTTCGATAAGCTGGACATTTCCAAGCCCCAACCCAAAATCCATACCGACATCCCAAGGTTGAAAACAGGTGGTGTGGGAGCCCAATATTGGTCGGTTTACGTGCCTGCGGATACGATCAAGGCTGGGGCCGCGCATCAAACAACCATTGAGCAAATTGAAATCGTCAAAGCGATGGTTGCGCGTTACCCCGAGACATTCGAACTGGCCTTAGACAGCGATGACGTCAACCGCATTCGTGCCGCCGGCAAGATCGCCTCAATGATCGGCATGGAGGGTGGCCATGCGATTGAAAATTCGATCGCGAAACTACGCCGACTTCATGAAATGGGCGCTCGCTATATGACGCTCACCCACAGCGATACGCTCGATTGGGCCGATGCCTGCAGCGATGCTCCCAAGTCGCATGGATTGAGCGAGTTTGGTCGTGAAGTTGTCCGTGAGATGAATCGACTTGGCATGCTGGTGGATATCTCCCACGTATCACCTGAAACTATGCAAGCCGCCTTAGACACCAGCGCCGCTCCCGTGATCTTCTCTCACTCGTCGGCTCGCGGCGTGGCCGAACATGTGCGCAATGTTCCCGACGAGATTCTCAAGCAACTGCCTGCCGATGGTGGTGTGGTCATGGTCAACTTCTACTCAGGCTTTATTGTCCCCGAGTCCACCATAAATACGCGCAACATGTTCGAACGCCGCCGAGCTCTTAAAGCCAAATACGGCGACGACAAGGATGCTATAAGCAAAGATATGGATGCCTATGAATTGAAGAATCCTGTTTTTCCTGGATCTGTCCATCACGTAGCTGACCATATCGATCACATCGTCAAAATCGCAGGTATCGACCATGTTGGTATCGGCAGTGATTTTGATGGTATCGGGACTGTACCTAAGCAGCTGGAAGATGTTTCGATGTACCCAGTGCTCACACAAGTCCTTCTAGATCGTGGCTACAAAGAAGCGGACATTCACAAGGTCATGAGCGGCAATATCATGCGAGTCATGAAGCAAGCCGAAGCGGAAGCCAAGCGACTTGCCAAGTAGCTACACATCAAAACTTGTACAGTAGCAGCGCGGAGTAGTTTACGTCGTTCGGTTTACGTCCATTAGGCGTGCTGTCATAGCGATCTAGCGCTCCTAGCTTGACAGACAGATTTCCATTTTCATCCAGCAGATACTCCCACGATACATCCGAGATCAAACGGAAATTGCTGAAGTCCGTCCACTCTGGAAAGTAGTCGATCTTGGCGATGATCTTGTTTCGCTTGGTAATTTGATGTTCATAGTCGGCACCTAACAAGGCTTCAGGGACCCACCGGTCATCTGGGCCACCGAATTCGCGCGACGTACCAGCACCGAAGCGAGTGGTGAGCTTCAAGTCCTTTGTATTGTAAAAGTTGTAGCCTATACCGCTGTTGATGAAGTATCGTAAATCAAAGGCCTTAAACTCATCCGCCTCTAAACCATTCTTTACGAACAACGACCAAGGTGATTTGCCCAAGTTGCGTTCGAAGTCTGTGTAGAGCAGGGTGTTGTTCTGTGTCTCAATGCCATTGGCGCGGGTATTGTTATGCGTCAACCGCACATCAAACAAGGTGAAATCCGTTTTCCGCTTGAAGCGAGTTCCGGTTTGGATGCTGAACGATTCAGCGTTACCGGAAGAACCGTTGATCCCCAATTCAGCACTGTTGCTCCAACCGTCTTTCGGAATCCAAGACCATGGGTTGAACCATACAAAGTTATCGGTCTTGGCAGTAGCTTCGATTGTGGAGACATCGGGTGCGAAGACCGATGGCGTGCCTTCAGGCGCTAACGGTGGAGGCGGTTCACTGTAGGCCTCGGGAGGAACCGATGGCAAATCGGGTGGCGTGGGTATCTGCGGAGCAGAATACGACCGATCCGTTAGCCATGCCTGGGCATGAAGATCGGCAACCAATGCCATCGATTGCACTGCAATAGTGAATACAAACCCAAGGATTCGCAGTCGCATAATTTCCAACCTCAGAAATGAACTTAGCAGGTTGCCTGCTAGCACTTTGGCTTATACTTACAATCGACCGCTAGTTTCAATGGCAACTTGCCTTCCAGTCGATGTGGGGATTACTGGTTTGCGAGAAAAGAAGGCTGCGGCTGAGCCCTCAAAGCCAGTTGGTGTAGAATGCCCGGCAGACAATTTTCACCAAGCTAACCCGGATTAAGACTGAGTTCTAATGCAAACCTGCCGCTTTTGTTGTCTTTGTGTCTCCACTTTCATCTGTGCATTGATGCCTCATGTCGCTTGGTCGCAGCCATCGCGCTGGCTGGAAAGTTCGACGGGCTGTGATGCTAGCCTTCGGGGATTGAGCGTCGTTGACGACCAAACGCTGTGGGCCAGCGGATCGAACGCGACCGTAGTTCGGTCCGTTGATGGCGGCAAGACCTGGCGCAGTTGTGGGCCTAGCGGTTTCGACAAGCTGGAAATTCGTTCCATCGTCGCAGTGAACGATCGTATCGCAACGGTGGCCAGTGCGGGAACGCCAGCGGTCATCTTGCAAACACAGGATGGTGGTCAATCTTGGAAAGAAGTTTTCCGCCACTCCTCGCCAGCGGCTTTCTTTGATGCGATGCGATTTTGGGATCGCGAGCACGGAATCGTATTTAGCGATCCAGTGGAAGGTCGCATATTGATTGCAACGACTGCAGACGGAGGCCTTACCTGGCAAGTCGTTGCACCAGAGAAGATCCCACTTGCGACGGACAAGGAAGGTGGTTTTGCAGCCAGCAATTCGGTACTGTGTGTTGGTAAAGACGGCCGAGCATGGATAGGTACCGGCGGAACCAAGTCCCCCAATTCACGAATCTATACGACCTCGGATTTTGGAAAGAGTTGGTCGGTCCATGCCTGTCCACTGGTTAGTGATACCGCTGCTGGCGTATTTTCAATTGCCATGCATAACGGGTTGAAATTGTTAATCGCTGTTGGTGGCGACTACCGACCCGAGGCAACTTCAACGACCACAGCCGCCTTTAGCCGAGACATGGGGCAGACGTGGCAACTCGCGGCTCAGCCTCCCACTGCATTCGTTTCAGCGGTTGCCATTGCCAAATCGAAATGGCTTGTTGCCACCGGCCCCACAAGCAGTTACTACTCCAATGACGGCCAGCTTTGGAAACCCTTTTCCAACACTGGCTTTCATGCAAGTGAAGCAAGCCCAACGGGGACCATTTACGCCGTTGGTGCAAATGGTCGCTGGGGTGTACTTGAAATTCAGGAGTGAACTAAGCAGGCCGCTGCTCAGCGGAACCAATCAAAACCTGCCAAGGCTTCATCGGTTGCTTTCAGCCGATCGATTTTGGTTGATGTGGATTTCGTTGTGACGGATCGACCGCTGCGACGATCATCCATCAGCAAGGAACTCAACGCGGCCTTGGCGAACTCCAACGCTGGGCTGTGCACCTCAACCTTCTTACCTGCGGTGCTCAGGTCATCGGTCTCGGCCCAGGCAGCAATGACGTGATCGACATCATCGTCGTACTTCAGATCAGTAGCCTGTGGGGCGACCTGTGCTGCAGCAGTAGTTGGTCCCATCTCTACTGAGCCACCTGCAACTGAGCCACCTGCAACTGAGCCACCCGCAACAACTGGAGCAACGTTGGCTTCGGTCGATTGGCTGAACGCTAGTGGATCAGCGATACCTTGTGCGTCACCATTGTTCGTGTTCAAGGTATACGTCACGCTTGGTTCTTGTGCACCGGTCAATCGAGTGGTTGCGCCATCGTATTGAAGAATCTTGTCGGTGCTGGCGTCTACTACCCAGAGATGATTCACATTGGTTGGGTCTAGAGTGATTCCAGTTGGCGTTGGATTGGTCGCAGATAGTGTCCAACTGCCTTCTAGAGTTCCATTGACAAGGTATCGGAAAACTTTGTCCGATGTAGGAGTATCGTTGAGCACCCAGAGGTGAGCCCCATCGGACACGATGTCCGTTGAATTCAAGTTACCTGAATTCAATGCAAAACTGGAGGTTGCGGCGAAGCGGCCAGATCGGCGAGTTGCCCCTCCGATGAAGACATGCACTCGGTCGGAGTTAGGATCCACCAACCACAAATCGTTGCCCCAAACTGTAATGCCTTCGGGTTTGCCCACGTTGGTTGGAACCCATGATCCGAGTAAGGTACCGGTGTTGTTGTAAACAAAAATCGTTCCGCCCAGGTCGATGACCCATTGAATAGTACCTGTTGGGTTGGAAGCAATTCCGCGTGGCTTGCTATCTGCTCGATCCAAGAGATGGCTGGACATGTAGCTGCCATCGGCTGCGTACTTGAACGTTCCCTTGTTCGCCCCATCCACGACGAAGAACTTTGGTCCTGGCGGTGGCGGTGCCAGAACGCTAATGGTCACGGTGGCTAGCGCCGACTGAAGGACAGCATCTTTGGCGGCATACGTAAAGCTATCGGTACCGGTGAAGGTGGCATTAGGTGTGTAGGTGAACGAGCCGTTGGTATTCAGTACCAGTGTTCCGTTGGTTGGTCCAGTACCGATGATGGCGGTAATCGCGTCGGCATCAACGTCAGAGTCGTTCGAGAGTACTCCCGGCGCTGCCACGTTCAGGGGTACACCTTGCGTTGTCGAGAACGCTTCCGCAACTGCGACGGGAGCATCGTTCACGGCAGTGATGGTAATTGCCACCGTAGCTACGTTCGAGTTCGCGGCACCGTCGTTAACGCGGTAAGTGAAACTGTCGAGGCCGTTGTAGTTTGCCGTCGGGCGATAAACGAACGAGCCATTGGCATTTAACGTCACTGTGCCCCGGGTAGGAGCCGTTACAATCACGGCTGACAGAACCGCACTATCCACGTCGGTGTCATTAGCCTGCACACCGGGAGCGGCGATCGTCAAATTAGTGTCTTCGCTGGTTGTGTAGCTTTCGCCTACAGCCACGGGTGCGTCGTTCACTGCAACCACGTTGATAGCGACTGTTGCAATGGCCGAATCGGCAGTGCCATCAGAGACTCGATATGTAAAGCTATCGGCGCCATTGGCGTTGGCATTGGGCAAATACGTGAACGAGCCATTGGCATTGAACGTTAGGCTACCTTTGGTTGGTCCAGTGACCAGCGTTGCCGACATGGCATCCCCATCGGCGTCCGTATCGTTGCCGAGTACACCTGGAGCGGCAACTGTAAGTGTGACATCTTCATTGGTGCTGTAAGTGTTGTTTACTGCAACCGGGATGTCGTTTACCGATACCACGGAAATGGCCACCACTGCCACATTGGAGCTGAGAATTCCGTCACTGACCTGATAGCTGAAGCTGTCAGGACCGTTGTAGTTGAGTGCTGGTGTGTACAGGAACGATCCATTGGCGTTGAGCGTCAGAATACCATGCAGAGGAGGAGTCACCAGTATGGGCGTTAGCACATTTCCATCGGCGTCGACATCGTTAGCCAGTAAGCCTGGCGTGGTAACGCTCAGTTGTGTGTCTTCATTGGTAGAGTAGCTATCGTCGTTAGCCACGGGTGCAGTATTGGTGGAGATCACTGTGATGTCCACCGTGACTGTATTTGAACTGAGCAGGCCGTCGGTAACTTTGTAAGTAAAGCTGTCTGCGCCGGTGTAGTTCAGCGATGGTGTGTATAGGAACGTACCATCTGGATTGAGCGCGAGGGTCCCGTTGGCTGGGCCCGTGACCAAAACAGCGGTAATGGGATCAGCATCTACGTCGGAATCATTCGCCAGCAGACCAGGTGCAACCACCGACAGCGGGATGTTCTGGTTGGTGCTGTAGGTTTCGCCGATCGCCATTGGGGCATGGTTAATGCGATTGACAGTGATAGTTACGGTGGCAACATTTGACTGTAGCGTTGCATCGCTGGCTGTGTAGGCAAAACTGTCCGTGCCGACATAACCGGCGGTTGGTGTATAAACAAACGAGCCATCTGCATTGAAGACGACGGTTCCATGGCTGGGTTCACTGCTGAGGTGTGCAGTGAGTGCATCACCGTCAGCATCGGTATCATTGCCAAGCACGCCGGATGGGGCGACGGTCAGAGTTCCATCTTGGTCGAGAGCATAACTATCATTCATCGCAACGGGTACATCAGCGACAGGAGCGACGTTGATAAGGAATGTTTGCACCGGGCTGACATCAACACCGCTACGGCCTGTTCCGCCGCTATCTTTCGCTTGCACGGATACGGTCGCGCTACCAGAGGCGTTTGGAGCCGGAGTGAAAGTTAGCGTTCCGTCAGCAGCCACCGTGGGCTGGCTGCTGAATAGTGCTGGGTTGGTATTGGATACGATAAAGCTGACCGTTTGTCGTGACTCAGTTGATGGCCCTGGGCTAATGCCCGTCGCCCAGCTGTCAACGGTTTGAGCGCCTGCGTCTTCTTGGATGGATTGATCAACGCCAACTACAAAGCTGGGGGCTTGGTTGGCCACATAGTTACCGAAGTGCGACGAGTGATGAACTTCGCCGTCTTCGAGTTCATCGTAGGAATAGTAATCGCCCGCGATCGGAGTCCCGATTACGACTGGAATCGATCCGACGACAACGTTGGTACCTGCTCGTACAAACTGTAGGTCAAAGCGATGCGGTTTGCCATCGCCAACGAATTCGATGTCGAAAGAGGCTGTTTGTCCAGCGCCGATACCCAGCACGGTTCCCGTATGGTTAATGATGCGGACGCGCGGATCGGAGGCCTGCACCGTGATATCAAGGGCGATGTTGGTTACGGCATTCTGAATGGCACTGGTGATACCGTTGGCAACGGTCGATCCGAAACCGCTGCTGATTTGGAAGTAGAAAGGATCTCCGGGAGCAATTGGATCGGCGGTGCCGTTAGCAATGGTGTTGGTGGTTGTGTTGACCGCTCCCGTAAGCTTGGCGAGCGACTCGAGTCCCTGACGCGGATCAAGCGTTGCTCCTGGATTGGTACCGAGACCAATCACGAGAGCTCCCAGAGCATTGAGGCCGGTTACCGTTTCTTGAATTCCAGCACCATATCCGAAGGGAGTTGTACCGCGCGAGGTCTGCGTCAATGCGGAGAGCGGTAACGAGATGCCACCGGTTCCTACGACTGTCGTTTCGCCCTTGGGTTGATAGGCAAAACCGGTATCCGTAGCGGTCAGAATGATGGGCAAAGCACCCGGTCGAAAACCAGCACCACCCATGCTGCCACTAGCTGGCAGGACGCTATTGGTTGGGTCTGGAGTAAAGGACGCAAAGCTTGGTACGTCGCCGCTGGCACCAGGACGCAACTGAGTCGAAGCCAACCCGGCTGGCCCGCTGTCTAACACTGAGCCGTTATTGTTTCCGTCGAAACCAAGCCCGGTGACGACTTGGTAGAGTGCTTCGATATCGGTTTCCGGTTGATCGCCGCCATAGCCTGGCGCAGTGCGATCAAGGGCCGCCTGAATGGCGGTACTGAATCCCGTTGTTGACGAGGCCACGATGGGTTGGTTCAAGGTAAACGGTCGACCTTCTGCATACTCCGATGCAAAGCTGCCGTACTCTTCCAGTCGTCCGACTCCAAAGCCAAAGTTCATCGATGGCAAAGCGGTCTGTAGATTGCTGATGATTGTTGGGAATGCAGCGCGAACGATGGGGCTGTTGGATGTAAAGCTGCCTGTGTCGTCGAACAGCAAAAACACGTCAACCATGTTGGTGATCCCACCAGTGCCCGGCAACGAGAGACTGACCGTTTGGGCGTGCGATTGACCGTTGGCCAAATTCACGTTGATGCTTCCGGGACTGACGAGGCCTTGGGAAGGATTGCTAACACCAGGTGGAAGTAGAATTCCACCGGTGGTTAGTGGGTACGTATGTGGACCGGCCAGACCAGCATATTCACGTACAACATAGGCTCCGGGAGATAAGCCTACAAAGGCATAACTTCCATCGTCGCCCGTGGTAGCGGTGGGTTCGTCAATGTCGCGAATATCATCGCGATTCAAGTCGATGTAAACACCGACTCCCGGTCGCGCATATTCGTTGACGTCAAACACACCATCATCATCGGTATCATCGAACACTACACCATGAATCTCATTCGCTCGGTACACATTGGCGAAGTTGATATCTGCTTGGCTGGTTGGTCCAACTGCGACTGCGTTGACGCGAGCTGCATCTGGAGTCGATCCCAGCTCGACCGGCACCACTTCGCGGACTTGATAGTTGCCACGCGCGAGATGTGTAAACGAGTAGTTGCCTGTCTCATTGACGGCTGGAGTAAAGAAGAGATCACCGGAGGTAACCGTAGAAATTTCGCCCACATCTTGAACGCCGTTGCCGTTAGCGTCCAAGTACACGGTGATGCCACTCAGTCCGCGTTCACCAACATCGCGAAGACCATTATGGTTTGCGTCAAAGAAGACAGTGCCACTGATAACAAAGTCAGCGGGTTCGTGATTGCCAAAGGAAACACCGGTTCGATGCTCACCATTGAACATGAACAATGTAGTTGTACCGTTCGGATAGTTCGTGGTGGAGAAGCCTGGCTTTACAATTTCACGCAGAACGTTGGTGCCATAGGTGACTCCCGTAACCGTGTAGACACCATCGGCGCCACTGGTGGCTGAGGGCTCACCGGCATCCAGCACTGCATTGTTATTCAAGTCAACATAAACCTGCCAGCCTTCGAGTACTGGTTCGGTGGGAGCTTGGATTCCGTTGAGATCCGCATCATTGAAGATCACACCACTGACCGTACCCGGCACTGGTACGAGATTGTAGAAGTCCGCGACTTGAGTTGCACCGATCGACAATGACACTGTCACCGAACTAGGTTTGCCAATCGATGTGATCCAGCCGGCTGGAATGACCTCGGTGACGGTGTAGGCTCCGACCGGAACTCGGGTAAATGTGTAGATTCCGAGTGCATTCGTTACAGCCGTTGGTTCAGTAGCGCCTACCAAACCATCGCTGTTCAAATCAAGGAATACGGTCCAGGCGCTCAACGGTCCTTCGGTGGCTCCCCTGAGTCGATCACCATCGGCATCATTCCAAAGCGTGCCTTGGATCGTTCCAATCTTTTCACGATTTCCAAAGTTCACTCCGCTGCGATCTTCGCCGTTCAGGAGTTTGATGGTTTGCGATCCAGTGACTGGATTGGTGCCGACAAAATTCGATGGAATGACTTCACTGATGATGTTGGTGCCATACGCTACGCCAGCTAAGGTGTAACCGCCAACAGCGGATGTGAGCGTTTGAATATCCGTTCCATCCGCTACACCGTTGCGATTGACGTCAACGTACACACTCCAGCCCGACAAGCGAACTTCACTCGCATCTTGCAGGCCATTGCCGTTTGCATCATCCCAAAGTACACCGCTGACACTGCCGGTAACGGGGACCAAATTGAAGAAGTCGACAATCGCCGAGCTGCCATTGAGAACGTTGATCAGGCGGATCGTTGTCCGTCCTTCAGCGGTAATGAAGGTAGCCGGTAAGACTTCAACAACTTTGTGAACCCCACTACGAATTCCAATTACTTCGTATGCCCCATTGGCATCGGTAGTTCGAACAGGTTCGTCGGCATCGATCGCCCCATTCAAGTTCACATCCACATAGACCGTAACACCAGCGATGCCCGCTTCCGTTGCGGATCGTTGGCCGTCACCGTTAGCATCGTTCCAGACATTGCCAAGGATGTTACCGATCGACGGAATGCCGTTGGCGAATTCTGCTCGAACTACAGCGCCAGTGGTAACATTAACGGTACGATGGTCCGAGGCACCTGCCATTGGAAACAGCCCTGGCACCACTGGCAGCAAACCGTCTTGTGGTACTTCATATACCGAAACACTACCGGTTGGCACGCCAGTGAATTGATAGTTACCATTCACGTCGGTGTGAGTGTTTGGCTCGCCAACATCGAAAGTTGCGTTGTTGTTGGAGTCGATGTACACCGTCCAACCTTCCAGCAATTCTTCCGCCGGAAGATCAAGAACGCCGTTCAAGTTGGCATCTTCGTAGATAGTCCCTTGAACTTGGCCAGTGGTTACAGGCGTTGAAACATTTGGGAAAGAGACCTTTACCTCGCGGCCTTCGCGGACAGTGATTGTTTGCACGGTACTAAAGCCGGGTGTCGGACTGAAGCCTGCTTGCGGAATTTCAACAACGCGTGTCGAAACGACAGGCAAACCGGCAATTACGAACTTGCCTTTGTCGTCCGTTACAGCAAACGGTTCACCCGCGTCTTGAGTGGAGTTCCCGTTGTTGTCAACAAACACCGTCCATCCAGGCAGACCATTCTCAGTGCTCTCATTGATGCCGTTTGCATTTGCATCATTAAAGACCGTTCCAGCAATGTCACCGGTCATCACTTGGCGATTTTCTAGCAACTCCAGGCGAAATGCGCGCCGCCGGCCGCGTGTGGCTTTGCGTGCCTGAAGGAGATTCAGCTTGCGTGCAAGCGTGCGAAATTGACCAAGTGAAGTGTGTACCATTGCCTGTGCGCCTTAACCAAACATGCGTTAACGAATAAGTCGTTGTTTCCATTTAAAGGGACTCAAATGCCTCTTCCTTATGGAGCGGTATTGATCTTGGCCTTCCGCCAGCTTGGGAATCAGGCAGTCTGGACCTGAAGAAAATGAAATGTTGGCTGCATCTCCGCCTCCGCCCATTAAAAGAGCTAGAGTTGAGATGGTCTTGAGTTCGAAAGCCTAGCCAGCGTGGCGAGGTTGCGGCTTACGTCAAGTTTCCGTCGACTTTCTGTGGCAAAGCGACGATTCACGATCTAGAAGGCCTGAAGACTTTGCGAGTTAGGCAGATTGTTTGCGTCGCACTCGCTTTGTCGAATTTGTCGGTTGTGAAGCGACATAACAAAATGCTGGAGCTTTTGGCATGGAAATGCCAATCAAGCTATTAATGCCAGCATTGGCGTTCAGCCCGAGAACTGGAGTCCACGGGCAATACATTACCATGCGATGGTTTCGGGTCAGTAGGATAGGACTCGCCGCATACTAGTTAGCGTGTAAGGCACACTGGCGATGCGAGCAAAATCTTTAGTTCTGTTAGTAGTGGCGTTGGGTTGCGGAATGGTGGCTGCAGTCGCAGTCAGTAAAGCCGTGATGGACCAAGGAGCTGGGCAGCCAGCGGAAGCCACCGTTGAAATCTATGTAGCCAAGAAGAACCTCGAAGGCGGTCAAAAGCTTGCCGCAGATCACTTCAGTTTGGAACCCTGGCCACAAAGCCGATTGCCAGAAGGCGCGATTCTTAAGCTTGAGCAGATTGACGGTAAGTACATCAAGCAAAACATCTTCGCTGGCGAACCGTTTATCGAAGCTAAGCTCTCTTCAACTCGAGCTGGTCTAGGTGACGAACTGCCCAAGGGTTACCGCGTATTCGATATCCCCTCGGGTGGGATTACTTACATTAAGCCTGGTGATCACGTAGACGTCATTGGCACCTTCAAACTAGAGGGCAATGGCAACGTGGCTGAGTCGAAGACGGTGATGCGCAACGTTCGCGTATTCGCCATCAACGGCAACCCAGCTCGTGAAGCGGATAACAAGCAGGCGACCGGCACTTCAACACTGCAACTCCAAATCAAGGAGAGCCAAGTTGAAGCGCTAACGTTGGCAAACAAACTTGGTGAAATGCGAATTAGCTTGCGGTCTTCCCGAGAAGACGGTGATACTGAGAGTGATAGCGAAGCCGACAACGGCGACTCTTTCCTTTCTTGGGTACACCAAAACGAACACGATGAAGAACCTGCAGCCGCTGCTAACACACTGACCCAGACGCCACCTGTGAATCAGCTAGCCACCAACACAAATGCTCCCAAGTCCAACAAAGCCGAGCCCAACGAAATGCTGATTGTGACTCCGTCAGGTGTCGCTAGGTATCAGTGGACAAACGACAAAGAGCTGCCACGTCTGGTGACGGACGCGGACAAAGAAGAAAGCAAGCAAAGCCCTCCAGCACCAGCCCAGCCAAGCTGGCCTTATCCGGCAGGGAATGTTTACTCAGGTTTTGGCGGCTATACGCCGACATATCCAAATGGCACAAGTGCGCCTGCTAATGGAATGCAACCGGGAGCTCTCGGAGTTCCACCAACGGACGCGAGCATCCCAACACCGAAAGATGCTCCGAAAATTGACTAATTCAAGCCACGGGAATGAATTAGTCCACATTTTCGAGTTGTATGACGATAAACGATAAGCCGCTCTGTAGGTTCAGCCTAGGCGGCAGGTTGCCCGCACAACTGATGTGCGGATGACCAAAACTCGGCATCAATGTCGACGCCTTTAAAAAGCTAATCGCCAATCCAGTAGTGCGTGCAAGCCGTCAAGGATGACTGCGTAACGTTCTACTCTAATAGTACAAGGATGTCCTGGGATGGCTCACTCGCAAAAAAAACGCTCTTTGCGCCGAGCGCTAGTAGCAGCATCACTTGCCTCAGGCTTCTTTGCCTCGGCGGTATGTGATTCCAATCTTGCCTACTCGCAACAAGTTCCAGTCTCTCAGTGGAACCTTACCAATTCCGAAGTCTCGGTGCAAGAGACGCCTGGTGGACGACAATCCATTCAAATGGTTGTCAGCACCAGCCGTGAAATTACGGCAGACCGAGCCTTCAAACAGGTTCGCATCCAAAATCCCAACGTCATTACAGCGTTGCCTCTAACCGGCGGTAATCGCTTGCAGATCTCCGCAGTAACGACTGGCGTTACCCAAGTCGACTTGGTAGGTGCTGACGACTCGGTCTACACCATCGAAGTCATGGTGCTGGGCGATGTTCGAGAGTTGGAAGCGATTCTGCGACAAACGTTCCCTGGCACGCACCTGACAATCACCCCGATTCAAAAGGGATGCATCATCAGCGGTTACGTAACCAGCGATGATGATGTTGAGCATGTCGTACACATTGCTGAACAGTATTTTCCGTCGGTGATTAACAAAGTAACCGTGACGGGCGTGCATACGATTCAGCTTGAAACACAAGTCATGGAGGTCTCGAGAACCAAGCTAAAAGAACTTGGTATCGACTGGGCATTTGCAAATGGTGACGATGCAATTGCTAACACAGCTGGTGGACTTCTGAACGCGGCCGGATCGACCTTCAGCGGAACCGGAACACAGAATTTCTCAATCGGTGTGGCAGAGAACGGCACACAGTTCTTCAGCTCCATCCGAGCCCTGCGGCAAAACAACTTAGTCAAAGTGTTGGCCAACCCAACCTTGACCGCAGTCGACGGACGGCCCGCGAGCTTCAACGTCGGTGGTGAGATCCCAATCGTCGTACCATCAGGCTTAGGACAAGTTGGTATTCAATACCGAGAGTACGGTACCCGCGTTGATTACGTTGCCAAGATTCGCGGCGAAGGGCGAGTCTATCTCGAAGTCCGACCTTATGTCAGCGAGATCGACCCGACACGTAGCGTCACCATCCAAGGCACAAGCGTTCCGGGATTGCGAAGTCGCTTCTTGGAAACGGGTGTCGAGTTGCAAGCTGGCCAAACACTTGCACTGGGTGGTTTGCTGCAAATGCGAACCGAGTCCATCAATTCCGGATTGCCTTTCTTCTCGGATTTGCCTTACCTCGGCGCGCTGTTCCGCACCACCCGTGAACTGCAAAACGAAATCGAATTGTTGATCACTGTGACACCAAACTTTGCTGGCCCGATGGATGCTCATGAAGTTCCCATGGGTGGTCCAGGTACCAACACCACTACCCCAACTGAACGCGAACTGTACTGGAAGGGCTACATTGAAGTACCAGTGGGCGAGAATTGCTTGCCAGGCCAGAGCCAACCTGGCTTGATTACAAATGAATACCCATCAGGGCAGATCATTCAAAATCAAGGCCAGGTTCAGCCGATGATGAACTCGTATGAGTCCGCACCAGGCATGAATAGTGTGCCTGTGCCTAACCCTTCGGCGCTCAGCGTTGGCCCCAACGCTCCCAAATTGGCTCGACCTTCGGTTGGTCCTACGACGATAAACCGACCGCAGATACGTTAAGGCACCTGTGCTTTGACTGAGGACCGAAGGAGAAATTTGGCTTGTTAAAGGTAACTAAAAGATGAGCAATGTACTTCGCTTAGCCATAGTAGACCCCAAAGACGATACTCGTGAGCGTCTCAAGGCGATGCTGCTGGGCATGGACATTGTCTGGCTCGAAGCAGAGTGTTCACGCTACGAGTTCTTCCCAGATGTGATTTCTCAATCGAAGCCTGATGTGGGCGTAGTCAGCCTAGATTCGGATCCCAACAAAGCAGTTTCGCTTTTGGAGCGGATGCGTGCTGACGCGCCAGAGTGCGCTATTTTGGCCGTCAGTGGCACCACTGATGGGCAATTGATCTTGCGAGCGATGCGTGCCGGCGCGAAAGAGTTCTTAACGCTTCCCGCAACGCTTGAAGAGATGATGAGTGCGCTGACGCGTATCGCCGACAGCAAGTTCGGCGGAGTCGATGGCAAAAGCCGCTCGTCCAAGATCATTGCAGTGGCAGGTTCCAGCGGCGGAGTTGGCTGCACCAGCTTGGCAGTGAATCTTGGATGCATCTTGGCAGCCAATGCCGAGAACTCGGTTGCACTTGTTGACCTCGACTTAGCGATCGGTGATGCGGATGTCTTCTTGGACACCATTCCCGACTACAGCCTCGTCGATGTGACGCAGAACATCTCGCGACTCGACTTTCAACTGCTTAAACGCTCACTGACAAAACACAGCTCGGGTTTGTACCTCTTGCCTCGCCCTGTGCAGTTGCAAGACGTTAACCTGATCACGCCGGAAACACTACGTCGCGTCTTCGGATTGCTCAAAGCCACCTTCACGCACATTGTCATTGACACATCCAAGGGATTCAACTCGACCGACTTGGCCGCGTTTGAGTTTGCAAATGACGTACTCATGGTCGCACAGCTCGATTTACCGTGCTTGCGAAACCTGGTGCGGTTGCTGATGTCATTCGATGAAGTGGAAGGACTGCGCGAGAAACTCAAGATTGTGGTGAATCGTGTTGGCCTCGAAAGCGGCCAAATCAAACTGAAGAAAGCCACCGAGACCATCGGTCGTGAGATTTTCTATCAGATCCCTAACGACTACCGTACCATGGTAGAAGTACGCAACAACGGTGTCCCATTGCTAGAGCAAGCCCCCAAGGCACCGATCACGCTTGCCATTCAAGGGCTCGCTGATCTACTGTCTGGCGCGAATGCCAGCAACGCGGCAGCGGGGGGCGAAGACCCATCCGCCGGGTCAAGTTCCTGGTTGAATTTCTGGCCAGCCAAGAGTGCCAAGGCAAAGTCTCGCTAGCATTGCTGGTGGCATGACTCGACGCATTTGCTCGCAACTCTTAATGGGGAGCGAGTGGATGGCTGTCGAGTCTACGTCAAAGTAGCTGGCTGAGCTACATAGTACTCACGTTGCATTCTCGATCAACCGAACAAGTCAGTGGGGTGGAGGGATCGCGCGCACATTGTGCCGTTAGGATCCTTCGATGACTCGCCTCAAGATCTCCGCTTTGACAGCTATCGCGTTGCTGGGCACGCTGTTCAGCCTCATGCTGTTCAGCCTGGGGGACCGATGTTACGCCCAAACGCGAGCGTCAACCAAATTGCAATCTGAAATCGGCGGTCCCGGCCACACGGCCATTCGACGCATTTCGGGATCAAGCACTCACAATCAACGCAGCAAGCATCAAAGCCCTCTCAATCAAAACGTCCTCAGTCAAAGCGCCCCCAAGCAGAGCGCTCTCAATCAAAGCGTCACGAAACGTACTGAGGGGACTAATGGTCTCAACCTACGCCGCAGTCCAGTCCGCCCTGCATCAGCGACTAGCAACGCTGAGATCATCGCTCCAACGACCATGCGTGGCTCTGAACAGCCGCTTGCGTCGCTGGATGCACCGACTGACGCATGGGACACTTGGGACACGACACTAAGTGACCCTGCGGTTAGCTCAAGCGGATGCGACTCTTGCGGTGGACAAGAGGTCTGTTGTTGTCGGCCGACAGGTTTCTTGCTCGATTGGACGCGTGCAGAGTTGTGGGCTGGCATGATGGGCTTCAGTGTCCCTAGCAGCTTCCTGAGCACTGCCAGCGATTCAGCGGGAGCCATTGAGGGCAGCTTTGGTTTTCAACAGGGGATCAACTTCGGTACCCAAGTTCCCAGCCTGCTGTGTGGACAGATGGGTTCGCAGATCGGCGTCCGTTTCATTCAATCGCAGCTCGATGGAAGTGCTGCGGCGCCCGACCACCGCCAACAGTTGTTTCTGACGACGGGCTTGTTCCGCCGAGTTGACTATGGTGTTCAGGGTGGGTTAGTTGTTGACTATCTCCACGATGACTGGATCTACCAAGCGGATTTGTTGCAGTTGCGCGGTGAGCTCAGTTATCTGCTGTCTCCGTGTCATGAACTTGGCTTTCGTTTCACCGATAGTCAGCAGATTGATGACACCACGTATCGATTGCGTGGCAGTTCGGTGACAACCGCAATTCGCCTCTCTTCGCTGAACACCTACCGGGGCTTTTATCGTTTTCGATTCAGCGAGCAAGCTCGCGGACAGGCTGAACTACACGCTGGCTGGACGCAAGATTCGGGTGCCATTCTAGGAGTGACCCTCAACACGCCGCTTCAAAACCAGATTGGCTTGACCACCACTGGCACTTATCTGATGCCACCCAAGGATGCTTCGCCGAGCTTTGCATCGGAAGGCTGGAATCTTGGCTTGGCTCTCGTTTGGACACCTGGACGCAAGTTTGGATTAGCCCGCGATTACTATCGACCGCTGTTTGATGTGGCTGACAACGGATCGTTGATTTCGAAGATTCACTGAGTGAGCTGAATACCCAAGTGCACCAATGCAAAATGGCTGCCGAGGTTGATTACCTGGCAGCCATTTTGATTTTCCAGCATTGAGTGTTGCGTAAACTAAGCGCTCTTCTTCTCAGTTGCGGTCATCTTGAACGCTTTCAGTTTACCGTCGACATCATCCTGATCGATGTTGAATGTCGTACCAGGTGCTTGACCGGGTAGATCAAACATAACATCGAGCATGACTTTCTCGACGATGCTTCGCAGGCCGCGAGCGCCCACGTTCTTGTCGAGAGCTTGACGAGCGATCGACTTCATGGCTTTGTCGGTGAAGTGCAATTCGCAATTTTCCATGCCGAATAACGCTTGGTACTGCTTGAGCAGCGCGTTGCGTGGTTCGGTAAGAACTTGCATCAATCCAGCTTCATCGAGTGGCGTGAGAGCCGTGATCACAGGCAAACGACCAACGAACTCAGGGATCATTCCGTAGTGCAGAATATCGTCTGAGGTTACCTGTGGTAGCAATTCAGCGGCACTCGATTCGTCTTTGATCGTACTTGCAGCGCCGAAGCCTAGAGACTTGCGACCCAAACGTTTACGAACAATTTCTTCGATGCCGACGAACGTTCCACCACAGATGAAGAGGATGTTCGACGTATCCATCTGAATGTACTGCTGTTCAGGATGTTTGCGTCCGCCTTGTGGAGGCACGTTCGCAACCGTTCCTTCGAGCATCTTCAATAGGGACTGTTGAACTCCTTCGCCGGAAACGTCGCGAGTGATCGAGACGTTCTGGCTGGTCTTGCCAACTTTATCCACTTCGTCGATGTAGAGAATACCGCGTTGGGCGGCTTCGACATCGAAGTCAGCAGCGTGTAGCAACTTGAGAAGCAGGTTCTCAACGTCTTCACCCACATAGCCAGCTTCGGTCAACGTGGTTGCATCGCCGATAGCGAAGGGCACATTGAGCATCTTGGCTAGCGTGCGGGCAAGAAGCGTCTTGCCACTGCCAGTTGGTCCGACCAACAGAATGTTGGACTTCTCGATTTCAACTTCGGATCCCGACCATTCGCTGGTGAGACGCTTGTAGTGGTTGTGAACCGCTACAGCGAGCACGCGTTTGGCCGATGTTTGGCCGATAACATACTGATCGAGGTGTTCCACAATCTCGCGAGGAGCAGGGATTTCGTTGAACAGTTTGTTACTTGGTCCTCGACGTTTGGTTTCTTGGTCGAGAATCGATTGGCACAATTCGATGCACTCACCGCAAATGTAAACGTCGCCAGGCCCCTCAACGAGAGGACCGACATCCCGATAGCTTTTGCGACAGAACGAACAGAAAGCATTCTTCTTCGTTCCTCCGGTCGTGGTGCCGCGACGACCAGATACTACATCCTTACCTGAAGGCATAAACGACTCCTTTGCTCGAATCTCGCAGACCTAGCGATCGCTCCTGAGCCGAGCTCTGCTGTGAACGCGCGGTATGCAATACTTTAGGGGCTAACACGTAATGTCGCTCGAAGGTAACCCGACGCAGACTGACGCGATCAATCGCGATCAGACTTTTGTCGAGGCCGGGCATCCGTGTCCGCGGGGTCGAGCCAAAAGGATTAACGAGGCAAATTGAGTTCATCGCCAAACCAACTATCACCAATGATAATCATTTCCAACGATTTTGGCCAATTGCCGCGTGTGTTCGGTACTATCACAAACTCTCAGCGTCCGCTTATGAACGCTGCAGGCGATCTGAAGTGTCACTAGCCTCCCAGACTAGTGCAACAACTAGGCCAGCCTGCCAAACAGTCAACGTCGGACGTTAGTTCGTACGATGATCACTGCTCAGCCCTGAGCTCTGCGTTTTCCCGAGCACCGATTGTATTGTTCGGAATTCGGCTTCGCTGATGTCACCTTCACGTCGCATTTCTTCAAAATTCAGGGTCAGGTCGGAGGCGTTGGTGTCGTCTTTGCTGGTCGCGCCGCGTAGATATTTTACGACGTAGTACCCGACAAATCCCGCGGCAAGTACGACCGCTACACCAAGCCCTGCCTGCAAAGCCACCCAAGTCTGCGCACTCAACATATCCTCACTAACCTACAAGGTCATCGCGAACCTACATGCACCTAAACTGGCTGCTTGTGCTGCGTGCTCATAGTACGCCTGTACCTAGGTGCGAGTCCAGTTTATTTCGATTGAGTTTTCAGAACTTACTCAAAATCAGCCAATTTCAAGGCCCCGAAGTGACACAATTCTAAGAATCCTGCCCTTCGGCGTCCGGCTCAGGTTGATCGCTGGCCTTTTTGTCGCGCCATGTCGGTCGGCGTTTGCGAGCCTTGGGATGATGGTGGGCTTGCAGCTCAGGTGCGTCGCTGGTTTGCAACCGCATGGTTAAGGGACGGACAGACCGTCGCACCAAAGTCGCGCGCAAAGGACGTTTTTCGATCTTATCCAGCTCATCAATCTCAAACTCGACTTCATCGCCATCACGCAGGTCCAAGCGCCCCACCTGCTCAACTTTAGAGAAGTGGAAAAAAACATCCTCGCGCAAATCCTCCGCGCGAATAAACCCGATGTTCTTTTCCGGTATGACCTTGATGACTAAACCAATGCGCATGGACTTTTTCCGAGTGGACAAACTTGAACCGAAACCCACGCTGCGGCTTGATTGCAGGGTCACTGGGTCACTGGGTAGCTGGTTTCGTTAGAAACCGGATGAAGGGTAGGGGTCGCAGATCTGTGCCGTTTCCGACGAAACCGGCTGCAAACGATAGACGCAAGAGCGACAACGAACAGCCCCATTTTCGTCAGTCCGACACAAGCCGCAAGTCGAATTATGCATTCGACGACGCAAATCGAGCTCGAAATCACTTCTTCAATTCAACGATTTCAAATTGATGATGGGGTTTAGATCCTTTACGGACCTGCAATGGCGATGAAGCGTCAAACGCGTCCGCTAACGTGTTGATTTCGGCCGAGTTGCAGCCACCTGGATGAACGTACAGCAAGTAACGGGTGGTCAGCGGGCGCTCGCGGGGTACAAGCACCGCCTGGTCGCGCGAAATAGAAGGGCCGATCCAGCCGTCTTCACGCACATGCCACTTGGCGGGGTGGCTTGGGTTGAGCGCGTGATCGATGAGCGTAAGCCCCTCGGTGACTGCATTTTGTGGAGCCGCTGTCGAGAATATTGGACCGCTGTAATCGATCCATCGATTCGATTTACCAAACAGTTCGGGTTCGCCTTCCCGCCCATCAGCGCCCGTAATCTTGCCGCCGCCAAAAACTACCGACAGGCTCTTTGCGACCCTTAAGCCCAACACACCAAAGTTACTTTGGCGGAACTCCACGCCATCTGCACCCGCCCGAAAGTCGCTCTGCAACTCCAGAGTCCAGCCTTGGGACACACTTCGCAGAGTTGCAAATACGTCTTGCTTGAGGAGCGGCTTGGGATCATGGCCATCGGTCCACAGCAATTCAAAGGCGATGCGAGCTGCCTCCGCGCCGTCCTCGATGGCGTACCATTGGGATTGTCGAATGCGTGACGCCGTGTTCTCCGACCAGAAATCAATCCCCAGCAGATCTGAGTGAGCGAACCAAAGCGAGCGATGGTGGTCGTGGTTGGGCGCCCCTGGATGCCCCATGCGAGTCAGGCTTTGGCCACTGGGACCGTTGACTGGGAAAAAATAGGGCCGCGGCGCCAAGTCGGAAAAGCACCAACGCGTCACCTCAGTAGAACCAATAAAGAAACCGAACTGACGCTCGGCCAGCGGTTCGATGCGCACCCGGTGAACTTTTGAAGTCATGATCGTTTACCGTTAGTTTCCAAGGAGTCTGCCGATTTTAGCGATTCTGAGCGAAATTCGCCGTTTGCGGCGAATTAGGAGAAAAGAAAATCAGCTTTCGCGGGGGATTTTTTCAGTCAGAGCTGGTCTTTTACCTGGATATTCTCCTAAACTAGAACGTATCGTAACTTAAGAAAAACTTGGTGATTTCCGGAGATGCGGAAAATGCACAAATTATCGTTCCTGGTCGTTGCACTGGTTTGCTCGACAAACATCGCAACTGCCTTCGCCGACTCCTTTTGCCCATTCTGCTCTGCGGTTTCCCAAACGCTGCGGCAAGAAATGGAAGCCATGGATGCAGTGGCGATCGCCAAGATTGTCAAAGGCTCGGAAACTGAAGCCGACGCTGAATTCGAAATGATTAGCGTGATTCGTGGTGACAACCTGATTCGCGTTAATCAAAAAGCTCGTATGAACTATTTCGGGAAAGCACCCGAAGGCACCCAGTTTCTAGTGATGGGGGTAGATCCACCGGATTTACTGTGGTCATCCCCCTTGCCTATGAGCGAAAAGGCTATTGAGTACGTCAAGACTATCGTCAAGCTGCCGGAAGATCCGATCAAGCGAATCGAGTTCTACCATCAGTACTTAGAGAACTCCGAAGCCATACTGGCGCGGGACGCCTACGATGAGTTCGCTTCGGCACCCTACGATGACTTGAAGAAACTCAAGCCGAAACTAGAGCGCGAGAAACTGTTGGGTTGGATCGACGATAACAGCTTGCCTCCCGATCGTAAGCGATTGTACCTCGTGCTGCTCGGCATCTGCGGAAAGCCAGAAGATGCGAAGTTCTTGGAATCGATGTTGCGCAGCGAAGATCCGAACAAACGGGCTGGCTTGGATGCGATGATTGCTTGCTACGTGACCCTGTTGGGCGACGATGGTTTGAAGTTGATCGATGAACTGTTTTTAGCGAACAAAAAGAGTCAATATGCGGATACTTACGCAGCCATCATGGCGCTGCGTTTCCACGGAACCGATGGCGGAATCATCAGCAAAGAACGCGTTCTGAAGTCCATGCAGTTGATTCTGCAGCGTCCCGAGTTGGCGGATCTGGTCATTCCCGATCTAGCCCGCTGGGAAGACTGGTCGCAGATTGACCGCCTGGTCGAGCTGTTCAAGACCGCGGACGAAAAATCAAGTTGGGTACGAGTGCCAGTGATCAATTACTTGCGAGCTTGCCCCAAACCCGAAGCCTCCGCGAAACTCGACGAACTCAAAGAGCTCGATCCAGCCGCTTTTAAGAGGGCGACCTCGTTCTTCCCCGTCCCCCAACCTGCGGCGCCTGCCACTAAATCTTCATCTATTGCCTTACCCGACCAAACACGTAGCTTGGCGGTCAGCGACGTGCAACTGAAGGTCCGGCCGAAAGAAGAAGTAGCCTCCGGTGGAAGTTTGGCAAGTTCAGCTGTAGTTGCCAGCGTGGAACCGAACCGAGCCTTCGTCATCAGCGTAATCTCAATGGTTTCCTTGACCCTATGGTTAGCCATGTGGCTGGCGATCAGCGGTGCGGGTAAACCAAGTGTGGTTGCGCTTGCATTGGCTGTCAAAAACGATCGACGATGAGACTTGGACATAATGGCAACGACGATAGAGAACGTGGGACGCGTGGACGATTCGATTACTGGCTCAACAAATACTGGCTCAGCACCAGCCTCCACTGCTTCGGACCCTGGCCTTGAGGTTTATCAATCGATCTCTCAATCGGCTGTAGCCTCGTTCGTGCTCGCCATTTTGGGCTTAACGGGGTTCATCTTCGTTCCCATGCTCGCGCTGCCGATCGCTGGGCTAGTCTTCGCATGGCTCTCTTTTAGTGCCTTTCGGAAGTTTCCCGGAGAGTATCTCGGGCGCCCGATGGCTTATGCGGGCGTCGCACTGTGCGGTGTGACCCTCGTGGTGGCTCCTATATGGCACACTTACGTTTACCTGACCGAAGTGCCGGACGGCTACACTCGCGTCGATTTTGGAGCCTTCCTGAGCGATCCAGGCAAGCCTGACGTCCCGACTCAGGCCGCGATTGATCTAAACGGCGAGCAAATCTTCATCAAAGGCTACATCCACCCGACTTCGATGGATAGTTTGCATGCCAAGCGGTTCGTGATTGTGCCCGACCTGGGAACTTGTTGCTTCGGCAACCAACCCCCACTGACCCACATGATCGAAGTCTCATTGACCGGTGACCAGTACGCGACCAAGAGCTACCGCCGTCAGCGGCTGGCCGGCACGCTACGAGTGAATCCCAGCCTCAAGCCTATCGAAGGGCTCACCGGGGTGTTCTACCAGCTGAAGGCTGATGTGCTGAAGTAGTTGCAACCATAGCTTGGGACCATCGTCCGGACAATGCTCTCAAGCGAGTCGTTGTCCGCACTGTCTTTCTGGATCTGCAGCAAACCAGGCAATGAAACGGACGGGACCAATGGTCCCATCCTACATACTAGGCGTTGGCTTTTTGCACCAACTGACCACAAGCCGCTTGCACGTCCGATCCCATCGAGTATCGAATCGTGGTGAAGATACCGGCTTCGCGAAGTCGCATGGCAAACTCGCCTCGGCGGTCGCGTGACGTCGGCTGCCACGCTTGCACAAACTCGGTCGCGTTGTAGGGGATCAAGTTGATCATCACGTTCAGGCCATCCAAGTACTCAATCAACGCGTCAGCGTCTTCATCTTGATCGTTAACACCAGCGATCATGATGTGCTCAATCATGATCGGTCCCTGCTGCCGATGCGTCTTGGGCTTGCGAGCGATGTAGCGCAGCGCTTCATGGGTTTCTTCCCAAGAGTAACGCCGCGACCAGGGTACGAGTTTGCTGCGGAGTTCAGGTCGGGCTGAATGAAGGCTCAGGGCCATCTGAATACCGGGGTAACGATCGATCAAGCGGATCATTGCGTCCGGCACCCCAACCGTCGAGACGGAGATGCGTCGATGTGGAATCGCAAACATCGCTTCACTGGTCAAGCAATCGATCGCGGCGTACAGATTCTCTTCGTTGTGCAGCGGTTCGCCCATGCCCATGAAAACGATGTTGCGCAAGCGACGATCATCGGTCCGGCAGATCCTGGCTGCCGTGAGGATCTGCTCCAGGATTTCATCACTGGTCAGATTTCTCTTGAGTCCCATTCTGGCTGTTGCGCAGAACGGGCAACCTGCCTGACAACCAACTTGCGTTGAAACGCAAACGGCGGCACGTGAAGGACCTGAGCGGAGCAGAACCGTCTCCATCCGCTGGCCGTCAGCGCTTTCCATGACTAACTTGACCGAGGGATCGATCGTTGAGTCATGACGCTGGTGAATTTTGAGTGGGAACAGGTTGAATTCTTCGCGGGCCGCTTGCGCAGCCTCAGCGCCCAAACGCTCCAAGGCCACATCCAAAGGTTGGTGCATTTGAAAATTCGTGTACCGCATTTTTCGCAGACGCTGTGGGTCGATGCGATGCCTTCGTCTGAATTCATCAACGGCCGCAATGTCGTACAGCGTCGGTTTAGGCGCCACGTTGGTCGTGTCAGAAATAGGCAGTGTGATTTGCATTGCGGAACACAATAGAGGAGTTATGCAAGCGTAGCGGAATGCGTCAAGCATTTCGAGAGTATCGCGGCGGCCCCCGAAAGCCTTGACGGCTTCCGCTACGCAATAATCAACCAGACCTCAAGCATATCGCGAAATCTCGTAGCGGAATGCGTTCAAGCATTTCGTGAGTACTCCGGCGGCCCTCGAAAGCCTTGACGGCTTCCGCTACCCAATAATCTACAAAAAATGAGGCGAGACTGACAAAGCAGGCTCGCCTCGAGATCGATTCAGAAGCTGGCTTGGTACTAGACCATTTCCTTGAGCTTCTTTAGGGGTCGGACTTTGACTGCGACTGAAGCCTTCTTCGCTTCAACCCAAATCATTTCGCCATTGGCTGGGTTGCGTACTTGGCGCTTTGGAAGAGCTGGCTTGTTGACGGCTACGATCTTGCAAAGGTTAGGGAGTTGGAATACTCCAGGTCCCTTCTTGCCGATGTTCTTTTCAATTTCTGCGCTCAACGCATCAAAGAACTCTGCAACCTGCTTCTTCGTGAGGCCAGTGCGTTCGGCCAAGCTGTTGAAGATTTCGGTCTTCGAGGCTGCCTTTGGTTTGGCTGCTGCGGCTTTCGCCATACTTTCAATCCCTTTCCTAAAAATAGTAACTGGCTGTGGGTGCAATGCACGTTGTCCACGATTAAAGAGCCATAGACACAAATTTCAACTGGTCATTCAACGAAAAACGGCAAAAAACGCTGGATTTTCAGGTTTTTTGCCGATTTGAGGCTTATTTTTCTTGGTTTTGCTCGGCAAACCGCCCTTCGGACAAAGTTTAGGTCGGTTATCCCAAACCGCCATTTCGCAGGTTTTCGCTAGCCAAAACGTCTTCTAAATCCGAGGAAAGTCGCAGTTGTGGCTTGGCTCGAACCTGCTGCATCGCACCGTCAACAGCCGATGGAGACAGCACTTGGTTGGTGGCTGCAGCCGACCCCAGTAACTGACGAATCGCCTGGCTTGGCGTCAGAGTTTCGCGTTGGGTAGATTGGCTTTGGCTGCTAACAACCTGGCCATTCGCCGGTGCACTCACCGCTGAACTGGTTACCTGTGGACTGGTTACTGGTGGGCTGGCGACTGCTGAGCTGGCAACGCCAGACTCACCCTCGGCGACCAATTCGCCTTCACCGGAGGCTGGATTGGTAACCGAAGTCACCTCAACAATAAAGTTCAGGGTTGAGTTGGCAGGAATGTTGTTTTGCGCGGTCGAACCATAGCCTAGGCTTGGTGGAATGCGCAGTTGGATCTTCCCGCCTTGCCCAATCAGCTTCAAGCCTTCGGTCCAGCCCGCGATGACGCTGTTCAACGCGAAGGTTGACTGGGAACTGCGAGCATAAGAGCTGTCGAAGATCGTTCCATTATCGAGCCAGCCTTTGTAGTCAACCGTCACTGAACTGGTATTCGAGTTGGCCTTCACACCGTTGGTATCTCGCAGGATGGCGTACTGCAATCCGGAAGCCGTGGTTGTTAAGGTCGTCGCAGGATTGGTTCCATTCGCACCTACAGCTCGATCTGAAGCCGATGCGTTAGGTGGCACGGTTGGGATGGTGTTCGTCGGTGCGGTGGTTGTAATGCCAACCTCAGTTGGTGTGCCGATGATCCGCATCAGTCTCATCGAAGACTGCTGGCCGAGTTGCATGACTCGCGAGGCGTTCGCAATCGGAACCGATCCGGTCAAGTTCGCTGAGTTGCTATTGGTAATGTCGACAACCAGAGAATCGCCAGAGCTGTTCGTCTTTACTGCGACCGACTTGAGTCCAGCCCAAGCCCCCTGGGTTGCGAACCAACTTTGCGTTCCATCCGCATTCAAGGCAACCGTCAGGCTGTTCCGTGGAGTCGATCCCAAGAAGTCGCGAATGTCGAAATAAGCAGGCATCAGACCGCCTACTTGGATAACGTTGTTCAGTTGGTTACCACTCTCCAGCGCAGAGCTCACCTGAATCGATGTCGCCGTGTCATGCAAGAATGGCAAGGCATTCCGCTGAATCGTGTAGTTGCCCGGAGCGAGATTGTCGTAGGCAAACGATCCATCAGGAGCCACAGTCGCCGAAGCGCTCACCGCCTGATTTGCGTAAGTGGTACCCTGCAATTGCAGCGTCAGTCCGCCAACACCATTGGTACCAGAGGTAGTTCCGGGACCAACGACCAGCTCACCACCAATAGTCCGAGGGGTGAAAGCTTGAGCGGTCACATTAACTGTCGCGGTGTCGGTCAAGGTACTGCCATCGCTGAGCGTATAAGTGAACGAGAACGTTCCCTCGAAGCTCGTGCTTGGGCTGGTGTAAATCAAGGACTTGCTGTCCGAAGAAATCGCTATCGTGCCTTTACCGGTTGGCGGTTGAGTCACAGCCGTAATTGTCAACGTCTCACCAGAATCAGGATTCAGGTCATTGGTCAGAACATTGATGGTCGTGGTTGGAACCGCTGTTTGTACAGTCGCGGTATCATCCACTGCATTCGGTGCATCGTTTACTGCAGAAACTGTAAACGTCATCTGTCCGGTAGATACCGCTCCGCGGCTATCCTTGAGCACATAGGTGATCACTTCAGTTCCCGCAAAGTTCAGCGCGGGTTTGTAGAGGACCGTCAAACCATCCGAAGAAACACTGATCTGCGAATCTCTAGAGGAACTGCCTACACTGTCGATTCTCAACGTCTCGCCAGCATCACTGGTCGAATCGTTAGCCAACGGATTAAAGCTTGCTTGATTTGCGTCTTCAACAGCAGTGAAATTGTCAGCCACGGCCGTTGGTGGTGGATTCTCTTGAGTAACGTTTACGGAAACGGTGCCTGTGGCAGTGCCACCTCGGCCGTCACTGAGCGTGAAAGTGAATGTTTCCGTTGGTCCAGTGAAACCTGTTCGCGGAGTGTATCTGATCGACAGTCCGCTCGGGCCGACCGTGATGGTTCCACCTTGCGACCCAGCGCTTACAGCCGTTACCGTTAAAGTCTCGGCGGCGTTAGCGTCATTCCCCTTGGTGTCGTTGGTCAGCACTTCAAAAACGTTTTGCGAACTGTTGGAGAACGCGTTAAACGTATCGTTAACGGCTACTGGTGGATCATTGACGTCAGTAACTTGTACGGTGATGGTGGCCGTTTGTTCGACTCCCTCTTGGTTCCGCACGGTGTAGGTAAACGTCTCAGCTCCGTTGAAGTTCTCAGCAGAAGTGTAATTCAATGAGGTTCCACTAGGAGCAATGGTTACCGTACCACCACCACTACGAGCCCCAACGGCGCTGATGGTGAGAACCGCGTTGCCAGTCACCGTATCGTTGCTCAATGGATTGATGACTTTGGCGCCACTGTCTTCGTCGAAGTTAAACGTATCATTGACCAGTTGGAAGTTCACACCCACAGCAAAACTACTGCTGCCGAAACTGACTTCACTGACGGGTACCTCAGCATTGGTTGCATCTTGGAACAGAAGAATATCGCTGATCGAACTGTCCGGCGCGTCCAATCGTAGATTTGGGTTGCCAGAAACTTTGGCGCGGAAGGTAACTTCGGCTAGCAATAAACGGTCCGCGTTCAAGCTGCCGAAAGCATCCTTGTAAATGCCCCCGACTTCATTGATAACGCCAGCTGTCAATGTGTCACCCGTAGGAGCGGTGGTGTAGTTAGTACCATGCGAAATTGGGTCAGTCGCAATCGGTTCGACGATGTTGGAGTCGAACAACAAATCCGCAAACGCTGAGAAGAGCCCCTTGGCACTTGTGCCACTTCGAAGGTCCTGAACGAAGATCTGGACCTTGAAGTTTTGCCCTGCAGAAATGGTGGTTATCGGAGCCCCGTTGGTATCGACGGCTTGCAATGTCATGCCTACACGTGGTTGCCCAGTAACCGTCATGGTGACTTGCTGGTTGGTCGCGTTACCAGCAACATCCGTCAAGGTCAAAGTGAATGTCTGGGCGCCGACTTGTGCGCTCGTCGGTGTCCAGCTGACCACACCCGTGCTGGAGTTGATCGTCAGGCCAGTGGGAGCATTGGAAACGCCGTAGGTTAATCCACTGCTCTCTTCCGAATGTGCCAAGTTCAAGTTCACTGCTTGAGTGGCTTGCACACTGGTCGGAAAAACGCTCGACGGCAGGGCTGTGGGAGCGGTGGTGTCGTAAGTTACAGAAAGGCTTGGTGAGGCTGCGCTTTCCTGAGAATCAACGGTTTGCGTTGCTGTGAATACAAGCGCACCCTGACCCAAGCTGGCAGGATTGGTGACGTTCACGGTTGTGGTCGTACCCGTAGCAGTTGCTTCCCCAACTACGTTACCGCCAACTTTCAGTCTAACTACAGCCCCAGCCGTTGTGCCGCTTACCGTAAAGGCCAACGCGGATGCGTTAGTGATGTTGTCTGTGCTGTTTGCCCCAGAATCGCTGGCGGTTACCAAATCGATACCGGTTGGTGCGCTGCCACCGACCAAAACCGTTACAACCTGCTGGTCAGTAGGCGCATTCAGTACTCCCGCTTGACTGACCGCAGCTCTAAATTGCAGCTGTCCACTAAAGCCGGCTGGCGGTGTAACGGTCACTACGCCAGTCGAGCTATTCACGGAAAGATTATTGCTTGGCAACGACCCCAGTGCTGTGACGGAATAAGTCGGAGCATCCCCTTCAACGTCTTGACTGGTGAGCGTTATATTCACCGGTGTACCCGCAGTCGCGTTCACAACCGGGATGTCGTTCAGAAACGGATTGCTGTTGACAGTATCTTGGACGACATTGGCCGTAAAGGAACGCGAGGTGGAAAGCCCCTCACTGTCCGTCACCGTAACGGTAATCGTCGCGGAGCCGGTTCCCGTGCCCGATGGCTTCAATTGCACAACGCCGTTTTCAGTGTCGTTAAAGATCGTCGCCGAGTTAATGGTGATTGGAATGTCGGGCTTTTGGAATGAACCGGCGCTCGAGGTCTTGGTACGATCGATGGCTTGGCGAACGGCGTCACCTTCAGTCATCTGGCCGAAAATGGAATGGTTGAAATCCAGGTTGCGAGCAGGTGCCGCGGTGATGAAGAACTGCGAATCGTTGGTGTCATCGCTTGATTTTGCGTAAGACAAAATCCCGGTCCGGTTGTGCTGCAGATCGACATGGAATTGATCATTGAAATCGGCGAGTGTCGACCCACCGGTGCCATTCGCCAAAGGATCGCCGGCTTGAAGAACAAAGCCCTGTTCCACGCGATGGAAGGTAATTCCATTGTAAAATCCGCTGTTCGTCAGCTCGGCAATGCGGCCGGTTGGACGTGGCGCCTTGTCATCAAACAATTGGAATGTCATATCGCCAAAGCTGGTGTTCAACCTCCAACTGCGATTGCCCGCCAGTACCGTTGCGGCGAGCAAGCTGGGGTTGCTCGAGGTAACGGTGATCGTCAATGGATTCCCATTAGGATCATAAGCGTCGATCGGAACCATCAGCGGCGATCCGATTCCAACGCTAACATTGGGCAATTCAGCAATAAACGGAGTCGAAGATTTGGGAATAGTGAAGTTTGGATCTCGAAGCTCTTTGACTTTCGCCTCCAAAGCCGCCAGTGTCATAACCCCCGTAACACGATTCGCTTTGCCGTTGCCAAAATCCCAAGTCGGATAGCTGGTTATCTCTTCGGTCGTCCCAAGCTGATTGGAAGTACGATCAGGATTGGTTGTCTCCACAAATGGCAAGTACTTGGCACCATCATCAAAGAGCGCTTTTTGGTCGCGACAATGCGGGCACCAATCCGCACCGTAGAAAATAAATCCGGTATCCTTCAAGTACTTGGCAAATGCGACTAGGTCGTTCGCCGCTTCGCCTTCACCCACTAAACCTGACGTGCTGGGACTCGATTGATAGGTGTTTTCCTGAGCGAAGTTGTTCCCAATTGAAAAACTTGGCGAACTGCTGAAATCAAGAAATAGATCACCCGCAAAAACTTCTCGCTTTTCCAGTGGTTCGACCAAAATACGTCGTGGCTCAAGGCCAGCTTTGCCAAAGTTAAAAAGTTCCGACAACCAACGTGAGAATCGATTGCGTTTTTCTCGTCGAGTCATTTTCTTCTCATCAGTACAGCAAAGAAGGTATTTTCACCGAAGACAGCCTGCGCAGAATCTAGGTAGTTTTTCCGCGAGGTTTGTCACTCTAGGCTACTTGGGGCGTACCCTGTCTCTCAACCAAATAAGGTCGTGTTTTCGGTTGGTCGGCATAATCCACACCGGAATATCAACCTAAACTGCTTAATTGGAACTCAAAACTACCAGGACAGACAAACCATTCCAGATGTCAGCAGTTTGGAAAAAATAGGAAGACATTTGGAATATCTCCCCTAGGACGCAGAATTCAACCTCAAAGTTCCAAATAGTGTTCGCGTGTACACTACCCAAGGCTTGTAGTCAGAGGCATCCAAGAATTACTAGTGCATTTAGATTTTTCGGTAGCGGAATGCGTCAAGCATTTCGAGGACCAGCCGGCGGGATGTTTCGACTCGGCGAAGCGTAGGCTGCTAATAACCTCGGTCCTCGAGAAACCGAACGATCCGCAGAGTAAATCAGTAAATCGGCGGGATTAACCGATGGGCGTTAGCCCCGGTTTTTGCTCTGGTAACTGCCGCTAACCCTTCAAGCATTTCGGATTCCTGCGGTTGCCCCGAAAGCCTTGACGGCTTCCGCTACCTTACCTGCCCTCGTTCCGAAAGCGACCGGAAGTACGCCTCAATCTGCAGCCGGTAAGCAGGCGAAACACCCTCCCGCTTGCTTTCGATCATATCCTCAGATGACCGCTCGCGCAGTTTGCCCCAGTCGGCTCCCACACGGTTGACGTCGATGACTTTGACCGCCACAGGACCTTGCGGGTCAACATTCGCTGACGTCGATTCAGTGGCCATCGCTTTGTCAGTATTGGGTTGTGGCGACGGTTGGCGGCTGCGACTCAATTGCGAGGAGATCTGTTCGGCGGCCGCCGCTAGTGTGCTGGGTGTCGGTTTGCCGGCTGGTGAGGGGCTGGGCTGGCCGGGAGTGTCATTGTCCTTTTGCCCTAGATTCAACTGCCGATCGACTTCGTCTAGCAACTGCGCAAGCTGCTTGGAATCGAGCAACGACGAAGCGGACTCGGAGTCTGCGGCGGATTGGTTCTTGCCCGATTTTCCAGCTTGAGCTTTCGACTCAGTGAGCATGGCCCGCAGCGCATCGGCGCGACTGCGAATCGCCGTATCAGCGGCTTGCATGTTGCCTAGAGCGGCTTGCGTGTTGTCAGAACTTGCTTGCCCAGTGGCTGCTTCCGGTCGTTTGGCATCCTCGATCGCGCTCGTTAATGACTGTTCAGCGCTGTTGACTTCATTCGCATTCAATTGTTCGATGGCTGAAGATTGCGCGGCAAGTTTCTGGCTGGCAGGTTGGCTTTTCAGACGTTGTTCATGACGCGAGGCGCGGGACAAATCATCCGCTGAATCTTGCACGGATTGGTGAACAGCGCGTTCCTCTTGGGAACTGCTTTGCAGTTGAGCAAGATTGGCTTCAGGCTTCGACGTGCTCGCCTCCTGCCAAGGACTAAGTTGCTGGGCCAGTTGAGCGCTACGCTCGGATGCAATGCGCGCCAGTTCGGATGCGAGCTGCGAACTTGGATTGATCTTATCTAACTCTATTGCCTGTTTAGCGGTGGCAGCCTCACGGGCCTTAGCGGCTTGTTCAACACGCTGCATTATTTGTTGCTTAGCCTGTTCGGCCGCTAACTTCTGTGCCTGGCCGTAGCCCAAATTGCGTTGGGCATCGGTAAGTTGCTGCTTCAAGCTTTCGTTGTCAGGATGTTTGGTGACTTCTTTTTGGATGTTGTTCGAATGTTGCTGCAGTGACTTTTCGCGTTGCTCGGTCTGCTTGAGTTCATTCTCAGCTTGGCGAAGCAGTTGCTGTTGCTGCCGCTCGGCTTGTTGCATGTTGCGAACATCCTGTTGAGCAATACGGCGTTGCCGATCTTGCATCTCACGGCGGCGATTGGCCAGGTCAGCGTCATTTTGATGAACCTCGCGATCGCTCGCCTCCTGCAGTTTTTGCGAGGTACTCTTGAGCGAATCGCCCGCTTGCGTGAGCGACTCGGCCAGCGTTTGTGCGGCGGCTCGAATCTCTTCAAAGGTCCGCTCTGAATTGGCTTTCTCAGTTGCCGACAGAGCGGTACGCAATTGATTTTCGACGGTTTCAATCTGTTTCTGCGAAGCTTCTTCCTTGCCAGCTCCCGAAGTCCATTTGGCTTCCGAAACCAGCAGACTTAAGACTTGATTGGTGTTATCACGAGTCGTTTGCAGGTCTTGCAGGAGCAACTTCTTCTGAGCTTGAAAGCGGGGATCCGAGGCCTCCAGGGCTGGTAGCATTTTCTGTTGTTGGCTGGCCGCCCGATCGAGTCGGTTCAAAGCCTGTTCAGCCAGTTCCTGCGAGATGCGAGACATTTCCTGCTGCATCGCCGGACTTTTATCGAGCTTCTGCTCAAGCTGCCGTAGCACCTCTTCGGGTTTGGCAGCAGCAAGTCGAGCCAGCTGGGCCGCTTCGTTATAACGTTGCTGTGCCTCGGCGCTATTGCCCAGTTCATTGGCCAACTCCATCAGTGGGTTGGCTGCATTCTGCGGATCACTTGGACTGCTCGGCTGCTGGCCTTTTTGGCTTGCCTTATCGAAATGCTGCGCAAGTTGCTCGAGGTTGTCGGCAGCGCTAGCCTGCTGCTCAGCGGCTGCCACAAGCGACTTGGCCTGTTCGTCAGCCCTCCCTTTTTCTACAGACGCGGCTTTTTCTACAGGCTCAGGCGAAGCGGGGGCAGGCGATGGGGCCGAGGCCAACACAGATTCCATCGATGCATCGATTTGTTCTTTAGCCGCATCGACGACTGTCAAAGCTGCATCGGCTTCGCGTGCATTGAGCAGCTGTTGTTGTTCAAGCAAGTTTTGCGAATCGGCATGATCGACCAATGCATCGCGCAGTTCAGCGATCGGTTGCTGAGCTTGCTGTTGCTCGGAGTTTAGTTGCTTTAGCTGAGCGGCTTCATCGGGCACTTCGTTGCGTTCAACCGCTTGTGCCAGCGACTCTGTTTGCCGCTGTAACTCGCGGGTTGCATCGGCGGCCTGCTGCGCAAGTTCACCCAACGATGGTGCTTGTTCAGCAATTTTTGCGCGAGCCTGTTGGACTACGGGCTCCAGCTTTGCGTTGGCCGCCGCTAGTTGTTCGCTTAATTGGTTCAGTTCAGGTGCCGCAGAGACTGGCAGATTATTCTCCCACCGCCGACTGTTGATCTTCTGACCAGCTTTGCCGTTTGCCTCGTGCCAACGTAGGCGTTCAATGGACTCCACCAACTCGTTAGGCACTTTGGCTTGCCTAAGGAGTTTGACCGCATTCTCAAGTCGCTCACCATAACTATCAAAGAGCAGTGGATGGTTGATCATGGCATCGGAATCGTTCAGCGACCAGCGCTCTCCGCGCAGCAAGTCTTCCAGCAACGCCATGGACTCCTTAACACCATGCGCGGCTTGCAGTGTTTCCAGCGCTTCGGCGGTTTCGTTGAGAGCTCGCTGTTGATCGGACTTGGTTAGGCTTTCATTCGTGGTGATCTCGCGGATCGCCCGCGTCGTATTGCCGAGGTCGCTTGCAAATTCACGATCCCCTTCCTTGCGAGAACGCATCAGAGCCCGACGGTCGTTGAGATTCTCAAGAACACTTTCCGTGGTAGCCGCTTTAACTTCAACACCCGCTTTTTCTGGCGGGTTCAAGTTGGCAATCGCGCGCCGGAGCTGGTCCACCGGCTGTCCACCCAGTTCCGAGAATCGACGATGACCATTCAGGATGGCGTCGTGCAAACCACCGTCAAACCAAGCTGCATTTTTCATCTGCGAAAGCGTTTTTCCGATTTGACTTGTCTGTTTTTTCATTTCGGAGAGGTCAGATTGGGGGGGTAGGTTCTCGATTTGGCTGACCAGATTGCTGACCGTGTCGGCCGTTTGACGCAAACGTTGCTTGGTATCTTGGCGAACACTTGGCATCGCATCCAACATCGCTTGCTGGAGCTCCATCAATTGCCGCGCCATGACGGTTGCCGTTCGCCGATGCTGCTCCAGGCTTTGGGCCGCCTTATCCTCAGCATCGACATCGCCGAAGTTCGCAAACGCCTGTTCAAGCTGAGCAACTTGTTGTGATATTCGCCGTCCAACATCTTGGCTGACCATCGCACGGAAAGCGGTTGCGGTCGTTTGGCTGGTTTCTTCCAATCGATGAGCGCGTTGCGCGATCTCCTTTTCAAGTTCACCCCGGCGTTTGACGGTGAGCTCTTGATCGGGCTGTGCGAGTTCGATGGCAGCGGTTTTCAACTCCTGCACACTGCGAACATTGAGCATGGAAAGCGTTTGACCAGCTTGCTCGAGTTCCAACAGACTTGCGTTGTCTTCCGTCTGCGTTGCAGCTTGCTGAATGAGTTCCAGCAGTTTGGGGACCTGCGATTCAACGACCGTGCTAAGCGTCTTAGCTGCCTCGAGAATTTTCTCGCTTTGTGCCTGCAATTGCGCATCACCTTGAGGTGGCGTCTTGGGCTTAGCAAGTTCTTGAAGCTCTTGGTCGCTCTGCTTAATGGTCTGATCCAAGGCTTCCAGCGCAGTGGCCACTTCCATGCGTAGTTGTTCCGCAGGCGTTGGAGCTCTGGTAATCGTTGACTCGGCGATCAGAAACTCGATAACCTCGGACTCCGCAAGTTGATTCAGTCGATCTACGGCGACCAACTTCATTTCCACGGTATCACCAACACGCGTTGAAAGCTGTAACAGATCAACCTGCCAGGCCGCAGTCGTGTAATCGCGCGTGCCAGCCAGCGCTTGGAGCACATCCACATTGAAGGGCTTAAGTTTGCCTGGATCAACGTCAGACTCCTTCCAGGGACCATCCTCATTGATACGGATCAAGTGCTTCAGGCTGGCGATGGGCATTTCATCTTGAACTTGAGCCGCAAGCTTGAGGATCTGGTCCGGTGCAACGATTTGTTTCGGTGAAGCTGGTTGCGTCCAGGCTATTTCCGGTTTCTGGTCCACAATGGCTTCAACCGTGTAGGACGGACTAAACTCGTTGATGAAGCCAGTCTCGGCGGACTGAAGGTGGATGCGGTAGGCCGCGCTCCGATCGACAAGGAATTGCGTGACATAATGCCCAGATTCTAGATCCTTTTCCAGCTTCAGCGACTGCGATCCAGTGGAAGATTCTGCGGTAGATCCGGTATCTCCACGGGTAAGTTCTTTAGCCGCCTCAGTGCTGGAACCGTTGGATTGCCAGCGTAACTCGGCCAAGCTCACGGTCTGATTCAACTGCAGGGCAAGTTTAACTGAGGTGCCATGCACCGCACGTATATTGCCTTGATCCTCGTCCTGAACAACCGGTTGCAACTGAGCATACGCGGGTGGGGTCAGCGTTTTCGTGAATCGCAAGACGTCGGGTCGGGGCTGTGTCGTCAAACGATGCCAAGCGGTAGAGGCCCCCGCTGCGGTAACACGATACTCGATCCACGGTTGCTCGGTACTGATGGTGCCGTGAAAGCGAACAGGGGCAACTTCGGTGCTGGTCGCCTCGGATGACTCCTGCATTGGGACGAGAGTGGCTGTACCATCAGCTGAGCGACTTTCGATGGTAGCCAGTTCCGGCTTAGGGCCATCGATACGAGCCACGATGCCAATGATATCTCCAGCAGCGATGTTCTTTGAATTGGGTTGCGGTTCCTCGATGGTGATGGCAACTCTGGCAACTCGGTCCAAGTTGGCCGCCGGGAACAGCGCGCGTGCCACGCGGTTCATCCAATGCAGTTGGGGAATGCAACTCAACACGAGCAGTATAGCCAGCGAGGCTGCGGCCACGACGATCCAATGTCGGACCATCTGCCACGGCAAAAGCTGCCGTACATCAACTGGCGCAATCAGGCTGCCGACTTGGGCTTGCAACAGTTCCTTAAAGGCCGCCGAATCCTGCAATTCTTCGCGACTGTCATCCGCAAACTCGACAGCCGTGAGAAGTCGCTCACGCAAGCGTGGCTCCGCATCCTCAAAGCGTTTGGCTTCGAGGTGCAGGGGTTCGCGGATACGCGCTGGACGCCAGCAACTCCAGAACCACGTCGCCAATGTTGCCATATACACACAACTGCTCGCCACCCAACGAGTGAAGGAGTGGGTCGAGACCGCATCGGCAATCACCGCGAGTAGCAAACTGACGACGAACACGGTAATGACAGTCGACCAACCACGCGAGATCGTCAGCCTTAGTCGTCGACGACGGAATTCCTCTAGCCGCTGGTACGTGATTTCATTTAAAGCTGTGCTCATATTAAACCTGCACGTTTTCTCAACCACCATTCAGTAACCAGAAGGATCATGGCGGCTGTAAACCACCAATAAGTCTGCCAAAGTATTGTATCCGATTCTACGAACCGACCGCTGCTTAGAGGTCGCAGGAGCGGGAGCAACTGATCGGCGTCTGACTCAGGCAGATACTTGCCCCCAGTCTTCTCTGCCAAGGCTCGCAGCAATTGGTCATCGCACACCGTGCGCTGCATTTCGATGCTGGGGGGACTGACGACCGCGAAATTTGCATGCACGTCCAACGCTTCGCGACTGAATCCAGCCGCTTCCAGGGTCATGTCGTAGTCCCCGGATGGCAACGAAGCCACACTTGCGAAATAAGTCGCGGGTACATTGGGATCTTCAATCAAAGGCACGCGGGCGACAACTTCGCCATTCAGCGAAAGCAGCGCTGTAGGCGATTTCCCAGAAGCAGGTAAACTGCTTTGGTCGCGCAGTTGAGCGCGCAGTTCGACACTCTTTCCAGATGCATAACTGGCCTCCCCACAATCCAGCGACACAAACTCACCTTGCACCGCCATAGGTATTCGCATAACCCAGCGAGCTAGTTGATTCCAAAGCCGCTGATGAACAACATCCGCTACTTTGTACCGCCAACGCCACGTTTCATCGGTGGCCGAACAGAAAACTCGACCAGCGCCGAACCGCCGTGTCACTAGCAAGGGTTGAGACTCAGTATTCGATACCGCTGTCGCCAAGACTTCCGCGCCGGGCAACACTTCAACTTTGTCAACGAACTGTAGACTTGGCAACTGAGCCCAGAGCGCCAAGCTCTCTGACTCACCACGCGCATCAATACGTAGCGCGGGCAAAGCTTGCCCACTACTTGTTAGCTCAACGCGTTTGGGAACTCGTTGCATCGCGTTCATCTCGACCGCATCGCGACTGCTCCACGTTACAGGAAACAATTTCTGAAGTTCGGAGTATTCGGCTTGCGCCAGGAATCGCCTTGCTCCTGAAATTAATATCAGACCACCGCCGTTCAATTCAACGAACTCACGCAACCACACCGTCTGCTCGCGAGTCATTAGTTTCGCGGGCAGATCACCTAGAATCACGAGATCATATTGAAAGAGTTCTTCGCGTGATTTGGGGAACTCAAAATTATTCGCCTCCGACGACACTTGGCTGTTCACTTGCCACGCCGGGTCACGATCGAACATGTTTCTTAGATAGCGGTTCTCCCACCGGCTGCGCCCGTCCAGCAGCAGCAGGCGAGAGCGCTGCGCCGCGATGGCAATATTGGCCACGACTCGATTATTCTCCAAGTTCGCTTCCGGTACATCGGATGTCACTTGTCCAGCAATCTGCAGTGGCAAGACAGCGTACCTCACATCCGGCGGCAATTTCTTTTGCAACAGTTCGTAGAGCGGCGCTGTGGGCATCGAAAACTCAACTCGCCTAGAAGCAATATTCTCAGCCGTCAGTTTGCGTTGCCACACGACCTCATCAGCGACCGTCAGTGTAATCACAAACGCCTTGCCATTACCGATACGATCCCTAAGCTGCAGGGTGCCTCGCAGCGTGTCCGTCCGAAATACTCTCGGTGGACAATCGATGGACTGAATCGCAAGGTCGGTGGCCTCAGCCGTAGCTCCGTAACCGACGGTGAAAATCGTCGGGTCGCTTGACTGCGCTGCGACCTCGAGAGGTGAAACTCCTGTGTTGTTCTGCCCATCGCTGAGCAGCACCACCACGGACCGGCTCGCTGGCGTCTCCGCTGTTTCCGCACTGCTTTGGTTCTGAGTGCTCTGGTTGCGAGTACTTTGGGTTCGACCACTTTGGGCAAGTGCGTCACCCAAACCAGTTGAACTTGCTAAAGCGGCCGGAGACCAGTCGCTAGGCGATTCGGGCAGCTTCGCAACTTGTTCAGCATTCGATTCCCAAAGTGTTGAAGTTTGGCCGTTGTCTAAACGTCGAATAGTAACTTCAAATTCTTCGCTTAACTTCTCAAGTGACAGTTGCTCATTGCGGAGCAACAGATTCACGGCTCGATCAAAGCGAGACCGACGCGGCCCATCGGTCTGCTTCGGATCATCGAGGATAGACATGCTTTGGGAGCCATCGATCAAGAACGTGACATGCCCAGGATTGCCCTGCCGCACACGATGATGAATCACTGGCTCGAGGAACGTTAACATCAGCAAAAAGATGGCAACCGATCGCAGCCCCGGCAACAACCAACGATTGTACGAAGCAATGGCTCGTGTCTCACGTCGGTACATCCACCAAGCGATGGCGGCCAAGACAGTGGCTAGCAACACGCCAACGGGCCAAGGCCAGTCGCTGAGCAAGCGGAGGCTATTCATAGCGGGCCTCGCGTAATGCGTTGCTGCCACCACAGTTCGACAAACAACAGTGCGACCAATGCCAATAAGAACCAACGCCACACTTCGCGACCATCGGCTCGCAGACTTTGCATAGTCAACAGCTCCTGCACATCCGCAGCCACGCTTGCGCCCGTGGCCGACGCAATTTCACTCAGTTGTGGCTGAGTCAAGAATTGCAACTCCGATTCTTCGACTGGCGCATTTACTGCATAGTTCTCAAGCTGCATCGCTTGCGGGTCAACTAAGCCCTCCCAGCTAACAGAATAGACGCCCGGGAACGCTGTCTTACCAAAGCTCAACTGCCCAGCTTGATCGAATCTCTCTTCTGCTTGAGAACGATCTGGCAAAGTGACGAGCACCGTATGGTCCGTCGGTTTCGTATTTTTGTCTTCAGCAACCGCAGGCATCTTGATGGAAAGCGCCTGGCCCGTAGTCGAATTACGCACGGTGTCGGTCCCAATAGCCAGCCATTGCACCAGCCCCTGCATCAGAGGCACGTACATCGGCCGCAGGGGCAGATTGGTGTCGCTCGTATCTGCAGCGATTGCGAACTGCAGAACGTTGCCCGCACCGAAAGGCTTAGCCACTAATAATGGGGCCACCAACAATCGCTCTGCTGAATCGAGCTTGAGCAACACCTGCGAGGCCAGTTCCGCCGAGTCACTGCTTGGACTAAGTTTCAACCCCAAAACACTCTTGACTTCAATTGACGGCAGGTCATCGATACCAAGTTGCTTAAAGAAGACAAGAGAAGCATGCGTGGAGAGTTCATCAGAAATATGAGCTACCTTCGCCAGCGGTTTCGCATCCAGCAAATAATCCGCAGGCAGCAGTGGAGTTTTGGACGCTGCGCCCCACCGCGCGTTGTACCAGTTCTTATCGATTCCATTTGCGGAGAAGATCAACAACCCGCCCCCTCCACGAACAAAGGCTGCAATGTCGTCGGCGGTTTTGTCATTCAGCCTCGAAGCGTCACCGATTACGACGACATCATGATCCGTGATTTCACTGCGAGTGAGCTGATCGGGATGGATAACTCGCGTCAGCATGTTATTCTTGCCCGCAGCATCGCTGGCTTGAAACGGAGAAAGCGATAAGGACAGATACCCCGTAGACCTTTTCAACTCAGGTGCACTCGCTTGTTTATCCACCAGTAAGACCTTGATGGGAGTGCGCACCTGCACAATACAGTTGCTGGTGTTGTCGCCTGCGAGTCCTTTTTCATCTTTCAGGGTAACGTTGATGACGTGCGTGCCTGGCGATTCAATTTGGCAATCAAAGACCGCTTGCGTCGTTCCGTTGGGTGGAATAGCTATCTTGCGACTTGCGACCTCCGTTCCTGCAACTTCAAGGACGATCGATACGCTCTCGGCTGGCTGGTCACCATGATTGCGCACCTGTGCGGAGACTCGAAAGATCTGATCAACGACAACCAGTGGCTGCTCCGGCGGCTCAAGGGTGACGGACAGATTGACTTTGGCAATTGGCTCTCGAACGGGCAAGAAAGTTAGTTGAATGGGTGTCTTTTCGGCCGCCAGTTGCTGCTTAATTGCCGCTCGCTCACTTTCACTGAAGGTTTTCCATTCATGATCTTGAAAGTCGCTGAGGATGATGACCTCGCGACTCGCGTTTTGCATGGCACTGGCTTGCTTTATTGCCGTCGCCAGTGACGATTGAACATCCAGGCTGCCAGCTCCGACAGCAAGGGCTTCTAGTTTGTTGGCGACACGAGCATGATCGAATGTCGTGCCCTTCAAGACATCCACGGGTTGCCCACCAAGAGCCCAAAGACTCAATTCGGTCGACGGTGCTTGCTGCTTGATAATCGCTTGAGCTTGCAGGAGGGCTTGCTGAAAGCGAGTGGTACCGGAAGCACCTATGGCTTGCATCGAAATGCTATTGTCGATCAGTAGCACCAGGGATTTGTCACCTGCGCCGCCCGCGGTTTGCCAGCTGGTCAGGACCGGTCGAGCGAGTCCCAGGGCTAGTAGGATTGGAATCAGGCAGCGCATGAGCAGTAGCAGCAGGGACTGCCATTGAATCCGCTGCGAGTTAACTTGCAGCGCCGCATCGAGCAGATGCATGGCCCCCCACTCGACGACTTTGAAACGTGTGCGGTTGAGCAAGTGAATAATAAGCGGTGCAGAGAACGCAGCCACACCACCTAGCAAGATCCAATTTAGGAAGCTCATCGCGAGCCTCCGCGCCGCGAGCCCTCGCGTCGTGCGACGTAAGTGGACAGCAAATCGGAATAGGATTGATCTGTCGTACACTGAATGAGATCAATGCGTTCTTTGGCCGTACGTTCTGTCAACGTCTGTCGGAACTCGTCAACACGTTTTAGATATTCGTTGCGAATCGAACTCGGGTCAACCAAGCGCTGATGTGAGGCGATTTCTAACGAACGAAATTGAGTGCGTTGGCCAAATGGGAAATCAAGTTCGTCGCGATCCCATACTTGAAACAGCACAACTTCGCTGCCCGAATGTCTGAAGTAGGCCAACGACTTCATCAGCGAATCAACGTCATCGAAACAGTCTGAAATCAGAATCAGCATTCCACGTCGCTTAAGCTTCTCGGCAACTTGCTGGAGCACCGCGCCAAGCTGCGTTTCACTCCCCGTTCGAGAACGAACTAAGCATTCACTGATCGCAAGCAGGTGATTGACTTTGCCTCGGGCAGGAATCAGTTCGCGGATAGCGGTATCAAAAGTACACAGACCGACAGAGTCCTGCTGACTGATCAATAGTGTCGCCAAGCAGGCGGCCAGGCGAGTTGCAAAGATTTGTTTGCTAACGCCAGAGGCTCGAGCACCGCAATAGCCCATCGAACCACTTTGATCAAGCAGAATCATGGCTCGCAGGTTGGTTTCGTCTTCGTACTGTCGGATGTAAAGTCGATCGGTCTTGCCGAAGAGCTTCCAATCGATGGAGCGAATCTCGTCCCCTTTGACGTATTGCCGGTGCTCTTTGAATTCGACGCTGGCACCTTTATGCGGGGAACGATGTCGACCAACCGTGATGCCCTCAACTACGCCACGAGCGAGCAATTGGAGGCGCGCCACCGCGTCGCGATCTTGGGGAGTTAGCAGGCGAGTGGTGTTGGACATTAACGAGGCTGGAAGGATGGCACGAGCGGGAAACGCCCGCCGCCGCGAGCTCCAAAACCTACAGTCTATATCAAGCCTGCTAACTTAGCATCTGGTTCCCAGGCTCTGCCTGGGAACCCACTGCCTTGCAGGCTCCGCCTGCCGGAAATGTTGAGGCGGAGCCTCTGGAGCAGTGCGTTCCCAGGCAGAGCCTGGGAACGAGAGCCAACCCGACCCCACCTATAGGCTAAAGTGAGTGACATTGGGCGTCCTCGCCCGCAGAACCCGCCAATCACGCTCGCAAAACATTGGTTGCCTAGCGGGCGAGGACGCCCGCGATCCAACAACTATCTGAGCGTGCTGATATTGATTGCCTGCTCGAGCGGGTCAAGACCCAAGGCGGCTTGCATGGCGGCCAGCGCGATGTACCACTTTTCGCGTGATTCGACCAACTTGATTTGGTACTCGGTGACCTTGGATTCTTGCAGATTGATGATCACCAGATCGAACTGGCCTTTTTGATAGCCGAAGGTGTACAGCTCAAGAACTTCGATCGAACTCCGCAAGGCAGCTTCGGCTTGCACCACCTCCAAAGCGGCTTGATCGAGTGCGTTGCGAGCCGTCATCAGTTCGACGCCGATCTTATCTTGCTGTAGACGGATCTTTTGGTCGAGCTGCGCGAGCTTGCTACGTGTGCTTTGAATCTTACCGCGAGCCTTGCGGCGCTGGATGGGAAGCTCTCCCTCGATGCCCATTTCCAGTTCAAATTGCCCTTTGTCGTTCAGTGACGAGGCTGGCGTTCCAACATCTTGCGAAGCCGCAGAAATCAAATCCAGCTGAGGAAACATCTGGTTCTCTGCCAATCGCAATTCGAGCGTTGTGTGTTGCACATCCAAGCTCAACGTACGCAACTCAGGTCTGCGCGCCAGGGCTGCAGACATATCCGCATTGAAGTCGCCGGGTGGCAAGTTCTCGATGCGCGGGAAAGTCGGCAGCACCCATTCTTCGCGAGGATAAAGCGGCTGGCCAACTTCATCGCGCAGATAGAACGAGAGCTTAACACCAAGCTCGCGGAATTTCTGTCGAGTTTCAATCGTCTTCAAGGTCCGCTCGCGAATGAGCAGTTCATTGAATGTCAGATCGATGGCCTTATTCGCGCCAGCCGTAACAAGGTCGCGCAGTTGTTTATCGCGCACTTCCGCCAGCTTCAACAACTCCTCTTGGGATCTCAGGTACGAACCTGCCGCAACCCATTGCCAATAGACTTCGGAGCTTTCCAGTGCAAACACCAGGATCTGCCGCTCAATCTCGGGTGCAACCGCTTGTATCCTCAAGTTGGCTTGCAAAACTTCGACACGAGCCGGGTCAATTGCCCGCCCCTGAAGTAGTGGCTGGATCATCGCGAGTTTGAGTTCGCCACCTTTGTTGGTTTCACGTTCCTTGTACAAAGGCGCAAAGTCACCTCGACCGTTGCGGTAGGCGGCTGACAGATAACCACCCCACCACAATTGCCTTGCAACACCGATGCCACTGCGATAGTTTTCATAATAACCCGTCGGTTCACCCAGAGAGTAACCTTGGAGTTTATGATCATAGAAGCCGCGTGCTGATGTCGCTTCACCCGCAGCTACGCCAGCTTGCAGACGCGCTTGTTCGATTTGCGGAAACGCTTGAATGGTGCTGGCAACGACATCGGCCAGTGTCAATGCAGGGGAAGCCAATGGGTCTGTCACAGCCTCTGCACTATTGGATGGCGCAGCGGAGTTCGGCGGCGCAGGTTGGGGAGCTGGCTGCTTAGCGTCCTGCTGCATCGCATTCGTTTGTGCCGCGTTCGTCCGATCAGCAGATGAGGCTGAGGGCGAAGCGTTCGCAGTTGGCGGCTTGTCCGAAGGTGACTGGCCGATACCAGTTGTACCCTGTGTCGCCTGTGTGGCCGTTGCACTGTTGGCCGTTGCATTAGTGGCAGGGTCAGCCTGGGCAGCTTGAACAGGCGACTTTTCTTGGAACCTAACCAGCGGCCGATAGACGGGCTGCTGAAGAACAGGTTGCTGACCGGTTGGCTGCTGTACAACAGGCTGAGCAACCGCTGTCTGATTCAAGCGTTGTCCAACACTCGGCTGCTGAGCCAGCGACAACTGCGTAATGCTTGCACATACAATCAAGTTAGCCAGCAATACGTAGGCAAACCGACAAGCTACTTGGGTAGCTTGATTTTGGTTTTCTCCTGCCCAAAGCCAGCTTTGCTCGGCTCTTGATCGGAGATTACTGGCGGGAAGCCGTTGAGTTGCCTCCATATCTCATAACCCAATGATACTTGATTGAGTAATACCCATCCGTTAGCGCGGACACCCTGACGAAGATATCGGTCATCGGGCCACGCTGGCTCCTTAGGATCAGGCTCAATCAGCACCGAAAAATCGCCTTTCATATCATCGGTGGGACTTAACGCTAGCACTTGGCCTCCAAATGTACCGACTGCTGCTGAGGGCCAACCGACAAATTGAACAGCCGGCCAACCTTGAAATTGCAGGCGAACCTTGTCGCCGACGTGCACCAAGGGCATATCGCGGCCTGGCACGGTCAGTTCAACCCCCAAATCCTCGGTTTTAGGTACCAACATGAACAGCAAATCGCCTTTCTTGACTGTGTTGGCCCCTTCACGGCTAAATACCTTAAAGACCACACCGGATCGCGGTGCGCGGATCTCGAGTCGATCGAATACGCTTTCTTTAATTTTGAGCTCGGTCAGTTTGTTTTCAATTTCAGTCAATTTGCCTTTTTCTTGCTGTTCTTTTGTTTGCGATTCGCGATTCTTGATATCAACATCGTTTTGTTTGGCTATGAACTCACTCTGTTTGGCTTCGAGCAGGTTCTTGCTTTCGTCAACAGTTCTGCGAGCTTTTTCGAGTTTGGCCTTGGCTGCGTCTAGTCCGTTACGCTTATCCATCAGGCTTTGCTCCGAAGCCAGCCCCTTCGGAAATAGCTCCTCAGCAAGATCGCGATCGTATTCCTTCTGTTTGACATCGGCTTCGTCGGATACGACTTGTTGTTTTGTCTGCTCCAGCTTGTCTTGAGCCGCTTTGACGTCGCTTTGCGCCCCCTCAAGCATTCTTCTGCCGCTTTCTAGTTGGAACTGAACATTCTGCTCGGCGAACTGCACCGCGTTCTTTTGAGCCAACAGAGCCAATTCGGTTTGTGCAATCTGTTGTCTAAGTTGATCTAACTCTTGGACCGCGAATGGCTCTAATCGAACCAGCAGCTCGCCTTCTTCAACAGAGGAACCCTCGCGCAAGCCGGGCTTGATGTACTCGATTATTCCGTCGTACTGACTTTCAACATTCTGCGGACGGTACTGCGGATCGATCGCTAAGACTGTTCCATAGCCCCGTGAGGTTTGCTGCCAAGGGGCGAAGAACATAGCAATCAGACTGCATACCAAAACAGCAAACGTGAGCTTACCCACCAAGCGCACTATTTTTGCCGTACGGACCAAGTGCAGCGCTGGAAATGTCTCTCGCAAATGACGCAATGAAGCCCCTGCGAGCTTATCGGTGATGTCGGTATGGTGCGATGCGTGCGTTTCAACTTGCATGTTAGGTCTTATGTAAAACTCTAGTGGCCTGTGCTTCTTCCAAGTTCAATCTTCTGGTCGCAACTTTCTAAGATACGCTGGTCGTAAGTACTGATGATAATGGTCCAGCCATGTGACTTGTCACTCAGTCTATTCCAGATGGTCAGTCGCTCTGAAGGTGCGAGCAATTCCAGTGCGGCGTCAATCAACAATAGACGCGGCTTACCGACTATTGCACGAGCAATCATCAGCAGCGCTCGCTGAGCGTTGCTCAGCGGATAGCCACCAGTCTGCAGCATGGTGTCCAACCCCTCGGGCAACTCAAGTGCATCGTCCCAGATACCAACCAGTTCCATGGCTGAACGCACGGCAGCGTCCGACACCCAACCGCGCCCTAGCCGAATGTTCTCCAACAATGTGCCATGAAAGATCTCAGGGCTACGGGCCAAGGAGACCAGCGAACCATTGGAGATCAAGTCCGCTTCGCGCACGTCCAAACCATCGACTTCAGCGTGCCCTTGATGCGGCTGTCGCAGGCCGGCCAGCACCTCCATCAGCCAGGACTTGCCACTAGAACTGCAGCCTGTTATCCCCAGCCGCGCACCCGCTGGCAGCGTAAAGTTGCTGACTGAATGATGCGGGTCCGCACTGTTCAAGGCAAGATTCTGCCACTTTACCTCGGCAGGGCCTTCACCTGCGTCACAATACTGAGGTGGCGGTTCGATCGGTAGGTCCAATAAGTGCCCCACTTTATCGACTGCCGCCATAAGGTCATAGAACGACTCAAGCGATTTGCCGATCTTCGCAAACGCACTCACAATTGCAGTCACCACCAATTCGCTAGCCACCAACTGGCCAAGCGTCAATTCGCCAGTCACAACCAACCAGCCACCCACACCTAGCAGCACCGTCGAAGCAATGGCCTGAAGGGTGAGCGCAAATGCAAACTGACGCATCAACACGCGGAAGTGCTGACGACGCGCAAGTAAGTACTCAACCGTCAGGCGATTGGTGTGATCGGCGGCATACTCAGATCCGCCATTCATGTGAAATGCGGTTGGATTGGCCAGCACGTCCTGCATCCAGTGACCTATCCGGTACTTAACTATCGACTCGGAGATCGCCGAGCGAATGGCACCTCGACCAAGCGCCCAGGTAATCACGGTCATCGAGAACACCAGGACCAAGTCAAAGCCCAACAGAAATGGATGGTAAAAGGCGAGCAGGACTAAACCGATGATCGTCTGTATGACAATTGCCATACCATCGAGCAAGAGCGAAGCAGTCGCCTTCTGGATCGTCATGATGTCAAAGAAGCGATTGGACAGTTCCGCCGCATCTTCAGGATCGAGCGCTTCGCGCCGGGCACGCGCAAAACGGTACCCCAGATCGCCAACGATCCGCACAAAAATCCGCTGCTGCAGAACTTCCGCAATCACCGATTGCAAGGCTCGAAGAAAACCTGCAAAGCCCAGAAAACAGAATAGCAGCAACGAAAGTACCAACAGCGGCTGAAGGTAAGTTCCCCACGCTACCGTGTTCACCAACGACTCGACAGCCAACGGAGCGGCTAAGCCCATCACGCCCGCGACGAACGCAAACAACACCAGCGTAGCAATGTCACGCATCTCAAGTCGCAACAAACGCCGGAACCGCACCAGCGGCGAAAGATGTGCATGACCATGGTGTCCATGAGCATGCCCACCAGAGTGCCCACCAGCATGTCCGTGCTCTTCCTCTGTGTCTGGTTTCGCCGTAAGCGCTTGCCCAGTCAGCACAGGTTGAGCCACGTAGCAGTACCTGACACCACCTTTGGGCCAAATCTTACTTATGTCAGCTGCAACACCAGCCGAAAAACCTATCTTGGGATCTACTTTATGCGCTTCAGCGCGGCGTCCCTTTCGCTCAATCACCCACCAAGAAGATCCCTTGGCAGTTGATTCCTCAACCACCACCGGAAAACTCTCGCGCACCAGATGCATAGCATCCGAAAGGGTCAAACGCGTGGGTGCAAGCCGAATTCCAACCTGATGCGCGGCCTGCATCAAGCGAAATTCGCTGCCTGATGTGGAATCACCAGACCCAACAGGGGGTATTGCCGTACGTACCGCCTGCTGAATCTCGACCATCTCAACCGGAGCATTAAACGCATAGCATAGGCGTTCAAGCACCGCAGCAATCTGTATTGCGTCGCTGTTCCGGAATTGCTGCTGATCGCTAGATTGAGACATCACTCAGCCTTAGAGCAGGTGCTTACGTATTTTGTCCATACTATCGACAATCGACAGGCACCGAATAATACCCAAAGTGAAACTACGAGTGAAAATACGTAAGGTTCGGTATCTTGGGTAGTGGCTCTAAAATCTAACGGACTAGGCTCCAGGCTAGCATTTTTGTTTACCAAAACACTAAGTCATTCCCTAGCAGGCTGCTGCAAAAGTAACCCGAAGCGTTAACGAGGGAATATAGGACGCCCCTCGCTGACGCTTCGGGTTACGAACAGCCTGCTAGAGTGTCGCACAATTGTCCCAATTGTTGCATCTGTCCCAATTGTTGCAGCTAGAGGAGCGTCAATCTTTAATTTTAGGGTGGCACGCTCTGAGGCTCTGCGGAGGGGTAATCGGGTTTGGGTGGCACGCCCAGAGGCTTTGGGAAGGGCGTGATTCGAGCGACATTCGCCACGCCTAGGAGATTAAAGCTTGACGCTCCACTAGGCGTAAAAAAAGCGGGCGTGGATCACAAGGTGAAATCCACGCCCGCCAGTTTCGATACTCGTGCTTTTGGTGATCTGCACCGGTCTAATGCACGAGGGGGATGACTGCCATCAGCAGCCCGCCGGCCGCCTAAGGGTTATCACCCCAATGGCTGGTAGAACATCTACTCACGCGATCACCTCCTTCCAAAAACAAGGTCCTGCACGACGATTCAACTAAGGTCAGCCTAGAGTGTGAATTCGCCGCGTCTGAAGCATGCCTGTCGCGTTGCGTCCGCGACCCGGAAAGTCTGGCTGAGAAAATCGAACCTCAGCCATCTTTAATTCTGTATCTCTATAGATAGGTAGTCAAGGAAAAAGTTCGCGTACTTGGTCGAGTTTGCTGACTTTTTACTCAAGAATAATCACGGCTCCCAGTATGCCGCAAAAACTACCTAAACCCCGCAGCCAACCCAGGGCATTCGATGCCAAGTCACGTCAAATGACTCGATTTTCAGGAGCCGAACGTCCGAAATCAGTGTTGTTACCGGCATTTGAGGTAACAATTTATGGACGAAAGTCCAGAGCTTCAGACCAGGGAAGGTCAATGGCAAGCATGATGCGACGCCGTCGGCCAGCCTCTCACTATTGACGTGAACCGTCAATGAGGAGGGATTTTCTGTGCCACGCCTCTCAATAATTATTCCACACCGCAACGACCAGCAACTGGAAGAGACTATTCTCTCAGTACTGGAGAATCGGCCGCGCGATTGTGAAATCATCGTAGCCCACAATGGGTCCTACCAGGATCCTTATGATTTGGCCGATGAAGTTATCTACGTCCAGGAAGAAGCCGATTCAACCGTCGTTGAGCTGCTCAACGCTGGTTTAATGGCGGCATGTTCTCCAGTGGTCTGCACACTGCTCGATGGTGCAGTGGTTTCCGCCGACTGGGCCGAATCGCCCCTCAAGCGTTTCGCGCGTCCAGAGACGGCTACCGTTGCTCCACTGTTGCAGGTTGGCCAACGTGCTATCACTGGCGTCGCTGCAGAAGCCATTCGCAGTCAAGCTAAACTTCGCAGCGGTCAGGTGGAATCCAAGAATGCGACCGCTGCAGGGCCCACGCTCGCCGCCGGTTTCTACCGTCGCAAACTGCTCCTCGCGATCGGTGGCTGGAACGACGAGCTAGGCGCTGGTAGCACCGACGTAGAACTCGCTTGCTTGATGAGCAATCTCGATTTGGTTTGCGAGTGTGAACCAGGAGTCGTCGTGCACGCCACTGCTGAGTCGATCCCCAGCCGCAAATCAAATCGTACGGTCAGCGAACTGGCTGGAATCGCAGCCGCTCACGGCCTCGCGTCAGCTAGTTTGGGAGCCACCATCTCCTCGGTCATCACCGGACTGCTCACGGGCGGCGTGTCCACTGCACTCGCTTGGTCTTCAGGTCTCAGTCATGCCACCGTGATTCAAGAAGTTGAAGAACGTTTGGCCTACGCCAAAAAGCACTTGAACCGCGAAGCAGTCTCGATCAAGTTTCAAAACGAAGGCCTACAAAGTCGGCGGGCTGCCTAGCCCTGTTGATTATCCCGTAGCGGAAGCCGTCAAGGCTTTCGAGGGCCAACCGGCCGGGATGTTGCGACTCGGCGAAGCGTAGGCTGCTAACAACCTCAGCCCTCGTCGCCATTCGTCACCGCGTCTCAAGTTAGTGAGAAACCGAACGATCCGCAGAGTAAATCAGTAAATCTGCGGGATTAACCGATGG
>JANRMD010000567.1:0-15499 GCA_033761895.1 Pirellulaceae bacterium
GGATCTTCATTACTTCCATCCTTGCAAATTGTGTTTTAATTGCTCAAGCCGTCGCTGAGCATCGAGCGAATTGAGGGGGCGAGTCGATCGCCTCGCACGTGGACAGCCGCCACTTTACCATCAGCACCGACCAGTACGAGAAACGGGATCGCGTTGATTCCAAGCTGTTTGGCAAACGCTGACTTGAACCCCAAGGCCGTTAGGTCGCTGCTATGGTAAGTCTTCCAAGGGAGCGGATTGCTGGCAAGAAACTTACGGGCTTCAGGTAGATTATCATCCATGTTGATCGAGAGCACTTCGAATCCCTGGCTGCCAAATTCCTCTTTGGCGCTGCGTATGTTTGGCAGTTCCTTGAGGCATGGCATACACCATGTCGCCCAGAAATCGATCAATACGACTTTGCCCTTATAAGCGGACCAATCCAGCGGATTACCGTCGAGGTCGATCAAGCCGGTGAGTTCAAGGCTTTGGCCGCGAATGCCAAGTCGTCGGTCTTGGAAATCGAGTGCGCCGGCAATGACGTCAGTATAAGTCGATTTCGGAAGTGACGCGGCCTTGGACTTGATGAAGATGCTCAGCTCAGTAGCTATGTTGACCAAGCCTCGATATTCCAAGTCATTAGACAAATTGACGAACTGAACCAGCGTCGTCGCATTCGGCAGTTCGTCATACAACGCGCGTGCAGCCCCCAGTAGCATTTGCGGTTCTTTTTCTTTTGCTTCATAGATGTCCTGCATGGCAGCGTTGTAGTTGCGGAAGGACTGGCTCTTGGCGATCGCTAAGCTCCATGCCGTCGAACTTAACTGCGAATCTGGGGAGTCCATGTACTTGCTGATAATCAGTTGGTCAATCTTGCCGGCAGCCTCCGCAAATCCCATTTCGGAGAGGACCGTTTGAGCTTGTTGCAGAACCATCATTTCTGGAAAGCCTGCATCGGACGGACGTTGGAACAAACCCTCCAGATCGGCGAGCAATTTTGTGGGCTCGCTCTCATTCCCATTTTGAAGATCCTGAAGCCGGAATCCGAGTAGCACGACGCGACCTTGGTGCGCAAGATCGGGATCCGACGACTGCAGCAGGGCCCCAGCGAATTGCTCCAACTTCTTGGCGGACTCGATGTCTTTAAGACCGCTCATATGCGATAGCGCAACGAGTTGAGCCATGGTACCTAACTTTCGCTGCTCGTCGGTCGCATTGGGCAAGGCCGCCAGTTTTTCACCTGTGGTCAGCTTCATCTGCCCCAATCGCATTCCACTGCTATTGAATGTGTCAGCACCTACGATTTTGTTTGCCGCAGCCAGGATCAGATCGCGTAGGGCAACATCGACATCATCCAAATGAGCCACCAGGTCGTCCGGCCGATCGGATGTCACCGGTCGCAAGGTCATGAACGTGCGATCTGACAAATCGACTTTGTCCCCAGAATCCGCAGCGGCCGGCGATTCCGTCACCGATGCATTGCCGGCGTTTGTTTGCGCGGGGGTTGGCTGATCGGGGATCGATTGCGTTGGATTTGCTGGCGCTTCGCCCGCACCAAGCAAGGCTTTGCCCATAGGACTCAATTCAGCAGCGTTTTCTTCCGAACCGGTCCCGGACTTCGCAGCAATCTCTTTTTCACTAGCGTTACCGCCGCTTGCTGCAGAGTTGGTCACAGTGGGTTTAGCCCGATCGCACCCCAAGCCACAGAAGCCGATCAAAGCTACTGACGCGATCAAGAACTTCCATCCACGATCGAACTTAGTGCCTACATGCATGATCCACTCTCCATAAAAATCGAATTACTTCGCGGGGGCTTTGGTTGCGTTCGATGCACCAGGCGTCTTGGCATTCGTTTCCGCTGCTTTTCCGGTAGTTTTGTCGGCAGGTTTTTCGCTACCTGGCGGTGGCTCAGCGGGTGTGGGTGCTTCGAAGATCATTTCCATCAGTCGATCGAGTTCCGCTCCACGGGCTTCCAGCGATACCACAGTTCCCTCTTTATTCAGAAGCAAGACCGTTGGCAAAGCGGCGATGCCAAATTTCAATTGCAGCCTATCGAGCGGGTTCTCGGCATTGTCATGAATGACTTGCCAAGGCAACTCGGCTCCGGACAAATACTTGTCGAGCGCTTCGCGGGTGTCATCGAGGCTGATCGCGAGCACTTCCAGTCCCTTGTCTTTGTATTTGGCCGCGTGCTTCTTCAGCCTCGGGACTTCGCTCAAGCAGGGTTGACACCAAGATGCGAAGAAGTCGACGATAACAAACTTGCCCGCAAAATCCTCGGTCTTGACCACTTTATTGTTGATGTCTTTGTACTCGAGTTCAAACTTGTTGCCGAGCAGATCGATACGCCGAATCGATGACTGCAGATTGATCCGCAGGTTCTGCATCTCCTCACGCTTGTCCTCTGCCAACAACTCATCGAGCAGCGAGTAGATATCGCGAGCATCTTTCTTATTTGGATTCAGCTCAAGATTGGCGGCGGCGAAGGTGGCCATTTGCACGTCTTCGATCGAAAGCGTTTCCCGCTCCTTCAGCATCTGCTTAAGCTGCTCAACGACCTTTGCCCGCGCATCCTCACCGAAGAACGTCGCTAACAACAGCGAAGCCGACATCGAATCGAGTTGAGCTTGCTTGTAGCGCGGCAGGTTCTTGTCCTTCAGAACAACCATCAGCTGTTTAGAAGCATCCCGAATCGCCGTTTGCATCGCGCTGTACTGCTCCGCCGATCCAGGGCGAATCGCTTTGGCACTCGCAATCACCTTCTCGAGCGCTTCAGCGCTTGAATTTGCATTAAACGATAGATCCGGTAGTGGTGGCAACTCGGGCACAGGTTTGTCTGGGTTGGCTTTATCCTGCGAAGCCTTTTCTGGGTTGGGCTTCGCGGCATCCTGTGCGTGGCTTGCTAGGCCGAGCGATGTTGCGACCACGATAGCTAGAAGCAGGCACTTAAATTGCGGTGTAGTTTTCTTGATCAACATTGCCACAGTAACCTTCAATTCAAACACAAAAGAAAACTCACGAGCAGAACAACCCGAGAGAAATTCCTATCCCAAAGGCTAAGTTTACCACTCAGGGGCACTTCGCCCAACTAGCTGACTCCGGCTGGATTAAAGTACTCGGGTTCGGAACCTGTTTTCCACTTGATATTGCAACCAATACTGGGCCGCTGGGGCTGAGGAATCTCTTTTCCCGCCAGTAGAGCTTCGAGGGCGGCCCGCAGGTCTTTTCCAGTTGGGGTGGCACCTTGCTTGGGTCGCGTGTCGTCAAGCTGACCGCGGTAGACCAACTTGAAATCAGCATCGAATAGATAGAAATCGGGCGTGCAGGCAGCTTGATAGCGTGAAGCAATCGTTTGGTCTGCGTCGTAAAGATACGGAAAATGGTATCCCTGCTTTTCGGCTTCAATCTTCATCATGTCAGGAGCGTCGTCGGGATGAGCAATGATGTCGTTGCTGCTGATTCCCACAACCCCGACGTCCCGCCGCTGGTACTCGTCCGCTAACTTGGCTAACTCGGGCGCAACATGCTTCACATAGGGACAGTGATTGCACATGAACACAACCAACAATGCCTTGCGCCCTCGGAAATCGTTCAACGAAACAATCTTGCCATCGTAGTCTGGCAAACTGAATTCGGGTGCCGACGTTCCCAGTGGGAGCATTGTACTTGCGGTGCGTACCATCTTCTTTTCCTCTGTTTAACTCTAAAATGCGCTTGAGTTGAAATTCGATTTCAGGCTTGAGTGTCGCACAATTGTCGCAATTGTTGAAGGTACGATTGGGACAATCGTGCGACACTGCAGCTACGAATGGGACAATCGTACGATGATGAAACAATAACCGCAAAGCTACATTCTGTCGAAGTACTTGCTCTCTGTCCACGGTCGATCCAATACAAGATTCCTGGACGGAAATCTGTCGGAGTGATACAGACGCAATTAGCAGGTGCTTTCAAGTGCACTGCGACTACCGACTCAACCATAGCGATTTACTGATTTACGCGTCACCGAACTTGATTGTTACTTAAACCGTACAACTTCGGCGGTTCTTGTGTTACGCTGATCAGATTTGGGGGCTACTTTTTGGTGAAAAATAGCTCCTTCGTTTGCACTGGCACAGCCCAATAGCGTCCGGAATATTTGCGCGGATGGGTTTGGAGCCAGTTGTTCCTAGTGTATCACACGATGGATCTTGGTTTGGGGAGGCGTTTGTTGAGTGTCGCACAATTGTCTCAATTGTTGCAGCTACGATTGTTGCAGCTACGATTGGGACAATCGTGCGACAATAAAACATGAACACTCAACTCAAACCCTGCGTACTTCTATCCACCCAAGCCATGTTATGATGTGGGATTCTAGATCTACCAACATCCGCAACCATATAGCTCACGTTGAGATTAGGCATGTCGCAGGAACCGCCGCGCGTCATTTTTCATGGAACAGACGCTCCCCAAGGAAACTCTGCAGGCCAGTCGACTGGTCGACGTCCCAGCAGCGGTCCAGGGCGAATTGTGGCGATCCTGTTGGGGAGTCTATTCCTGTTGGTGTTTCTGTGCGGAGGCGGCCTCTTCCTAACCGTCCGCAGAATGAACTCGGACAGCAATTTCGGCGGTAGCTTCCGGGAACTGCGCGAGCCCATCGGCGGCACCATTCCAGAGAAGACTCGCCTCGCCACTCAGCGTGCTATCGCATCGCAAAGCGATGAGGCTGAAGAAGTGGCTAACTGGCTGCGAAATGGTTTCCCAGAAATCGACAAGCCTCGTATGGTGATGGAAATGCAGCGGAGTGGTCTGAGCAAAGCTGCCGTGAACTTCCTCACACGTAGCGTCTTTGCGCTCAGCCTCGATGAAGCCTTTGAGCCACCGAATCTGGGTGATCGAGTGGTTGTTCTCGATTTCGAATGGATTGTTAAAGACAAAGAAGCGCGGGCCGTTGTCGCTAGTTTCGCTTCGTACGCTGAAGAAAGCAGCGTTTACGTTCTGTATCTCAATCGCCAAAACGACCAGTGGATGCTGTTTGATTGGCGCGACGTCTTGCTGCCGATGAGCGAAGCCCAGTATTGGGCCATCTATGCTGGGATGAGCGAACCGGAAGACCAAGTGTATTTGGACTTCAGAGATACCGCTTATGAAATCTACTGCAGCGATTCGACCAACGCCGACAAGATCAAACATACGATGGAGAAGTACAAGGCGACGACTTTTCCAACTCGTTACTCGACCATGGCGCAAGATACGCTTTGCACTTGGCTGGTAACCTACAACGCCAAGGCGGAGCTCGCCGAGATTTCAGATCAACTCACCGCCAATGACTTCGCCGGCGCATGGCTCTATAAAGCTCGCTCGGCCGCTTGGTCGAATAAAGTTGAACTCGCCTTTGAACATCTCGATGCTCTCAACCGACAGGTTGGCTGGCATCCCGAAGCAGGCAGAATGGCCGCTCAGATCGCCGAAACTCCGGAACAAAAACGCACCGCTTCCAAGTGGCTCGAACGTGAGGTACTGATCGCGCCCGTGAATTCAGATGTTCTCAACAACTACTTCAAACTCGCCGATCAACAACAAGTGAGTGCGTTGTTCCAAGCGTTTGCTAACTCGAGTGCACCTGATACAGCGGCTTTCGAGCTCTTGAAGTCCATGGATTTTTTGACTGAGCCGAAAATTCTGTACTTAAAGGAAGCTGTAGCGCCCATCGAAAAACTTGAAGGTGCGGAACGGTACTTGGATTTCAAATTGGCGGTTTTGAAAGAAGACTCTGCGAGTGTGCTTGAGCTTGCCCCCAAAGTATTGCAACTTGCTCAGCTATCCGACCCTGCCAGCTCGATCAGCCAAGAAGGTCTTTGGCGAAGTTACGTGAAGGCTGCCGCGGATACCAACGCCTTGAAGCGAGCTTTTGAGGAAACGCCTGATCGCGATCGATTTCTCTATCAACTTCGTGAACTAGCCAGTACGAATGAATCCAGCGTACCACCGCAAGATACACTCGATCTACTTGGATCTATTCCCCAAGACTCCACACTGCATGACGATCTTCAAGTCAAAATTGCGATGGCAAAAATGCAGATTCAGTTGGGTAAAGCGTCCGAAGCGTTTGATTTTCTTTTGGCCGTTTACAAAGAATGCCAAAGTGAACTGCCGGAAGGTGAGCCGATTGAGTTCGCCTATCCGGTGCTCAGCACCCTGGGAAAAGCGGCATTCAAGAGCCAGCGTTGGCGTGAATTGAATGAGGTACTTGAACCAGAAGAGATGCTACTGCTGGCGGGCTTGGAATCGACCTCTTCTGACCAACTGAATCAAGTGCTCGAATGGTACGAAGGACTCGAGAACCAGCCTGCTTATTGGGCGCAGTATTTTCGCGCCCGAGCAGCGTTCGCCAGCGGTGATTGGCCAACCGCAGATCGACTGCTGGTCGAGGCGACTCGACTGGCCGCACAAGACGAACGTGTCAACGACCATTTTCTCCCAGCCATCGTTGTCTTGTTGCTGAACTATCTAGAGGCCGACGGATTTGATGCTTATGAGTCGAATTTGGCAATGCACTGGTCGCAGCTGAGGATGACATACGCGATTCGTTGCGACGCACTCGATCGCCTCGTTGCGGCAGCTCAGGTTGCCGATGAACTCGATGACAATCTAGTTACACGCGTTGCAAGTTGTTATCCGTTGGCATCGCTCGAAGCGCAGGAGAAACTTGCGGCGATACTTCGAGCCTCTCCGCTGGCCAAGGCGCAGAGTCTAAGTGGCGATATTCGTTCGCGTTTACTCGCCGCTCGCGGGCAGTTCGCGGAAGCCGTGGATGACCAAGTCAAGCGTGCAAGCGAACTTGAAGTGGGTTCGTACCAACAGCGGTTGGCCCTGTTGGCTGCGGGGACTCAGTTGCTGAAGAGCGGCGATCGCGGACGTATCGAGTCACTGAAGCAGGTTAGTCGTGGCACCGATGTGGAAGCTTACATTGATTGCGTTGCCGCCACGTTAGATCAAGATCTCCCGACACTCAGTGCTGCGATAAAGCGTTGGGAGGAAGCTGAGTGGAGTTACCGCAAGTATTTGGACATCAACGCGTTGAAACGTCTGCAGGGACTTCCGAATCTTGACGAACTTTTTGACTCGCATTCGCTTGAACTGAAGCTGTTTCGCGATTCCGGTGACGTGAGCCTGATTGTGCTGGATGCAGACCCTGCGATAGCCGCAAAAGAATTTGAGACGTTCGTTAGATCCCAGGGACTGAACTGCAACGTTCTCGAAGCCGCCCGCTTCGATCAGGCTGCAGCCGCACTTGAGGTGCAGACTTCCGATTGTGAATTGGTGTTCACATTTACGCCTACCAATGCGCAGGCCTTTGTTGAAAGCACTCTGACAAGTACCTTTGCCAACAACGCTCGTACGATCGTAAGATGCACTCCTAAAGACACGGGACTGGGCCAGTACGCGGCCAAGCATGTGGCGGTGCGCACACAGCTCAATAGCCTGCTTGGCGGCTTGTCGAGCGCGGTGGCTGTGTATGATTCGGGCGCGAAAAGCGTCTTTTGCGGAACGGATTGGCAACAGCGATTTAGCCAATCGGTGCACACTGGTATCGATCCAGCGCATCCCCAAGAGTGTCTTGGAATACTCGCGCCGAAAAGCGAACCGGAATTTCTGGAACGGGATGGTCGCAGTTATGTTGCAGTCGGCGAAGCCCGCGAGTTGATCCCAGTCAAACTTGAGGCGCATGCATCTCCCTGGTTGCAAAAACGCTGCCACACTCTCTCGCCTTCGATCCTGGCTCCTTGCCTACCCGTAGGTGCAGCGGTGAAGGTCGAACGCTAAAGCACCTCTTACTTTGGTACAACAAATCGGCTTTTTCAAAACCTTCAAGTGCTCTTGCCAGATTAGATTTTGTGTTTGGTCGTAGCCTCCGCTGCCAAGCGGTGGTTAGTGAGACGCATGGTGTCCACCGTCTGGCAACGGTGGCTACACCGGGGACTTGCCAACCACAGTGAACCCCACAATAGATTTTCGGGTAGCGGAATGCGTCATGGGCTTGCTGACTTACTGGGTAGCGGAATGCGTCAAGCATTTCGAGAGTACTGCGTTGGCCCCCGAAAACCTTGACGGTTTCCGCTACCCAATAATCGACAATCCCTCAAGCATCTTGAGAGTACTGTGGTGACTCCCCGAAAGCCTTGAGGGCTTGTTGACTATTGGACAGCGGAAGCAGTCTCGCCTTTCAAAGCATCTGATTTGCTGCTGACAGTACCTGTCGACATTCCAGTCCGTCAGTCCGGTTTTCTGGAGCGCGGACGTCCGCGTCCGCTGAACCCGCTGCTTATCCAAACACAACCCTGTTTCCGACCGGTATTGTCAGGTTTATCGACCTACCAGATAATCTAGCCCTGATGTTGAGAAATTTGCTTTACCAAGACACAAACTGATAGAGACTGGCGGATGCGCCAGGGGAGAGATTTTCGATGGCAATGGTTCCTTTGCGAGTCGTTTTGGACCACGCGGCTGAGAATGGCTACGGCGTGGCGGCGTTCAATGTGAACAACATGGAACAAATTCAATCCATTATGGAAGCCGCACAGGAAACTAACTCACCCGTCATCATTCAAGCCTCGCGCGGCGCTCGTTCTTATTCACAGGACGCTTACCTGCGTCACTTGATGCTAGCCGCGGCTGAACTGTATCCCAAGATCCCGATTGTGATGCATCAAGACCACGGCAACAGCGTTGCGACTTGTTTGAGTGCGATTGAGAACGGCTTCACTTCGGTGATGATGGACGGTTCGTTGCAAGAGGACGGCAAGACCCCGGGTTCCTACGACTACAACGTCAAGGTGACCAAAGAAGTCGTGAAGATGGCGCATGCTCGCGGCGTGTCGGTTGAAGGCGAATTGGGTTGTCTCGGTTCGCTCGAATCGGGTGAAGGCGAGCAGGAGGACGGCCATGGTGCTGTCGGAACGCTCAGCCACGATCAACTGCTGACCGACCCTGAAGAGGCCGCTCGCTTTGTAGCCGATACTGGCGTTGATGCGTTGGCCGTTGCTATTGGCACCAGTCACGGGGCTTACAAGTTCAGTCGCAAGCCCGACGGTGAAGTGCTCGCCATGAGCCGCATTGAAGAGATTCACAAGCGACTTCCCAACACTCACTTGGTGATGCACGGCAGTTCTTCGGTGCCACAAGATTTGCAAGACATCATCAATAAGTACGGCGGCAAGATGAAGCAGACGTTTGGAGTGCCAGTTGAAGAGATTCAGCGCGGCATCAAGTCTGGAGTGCGTAAGATCAACGTTGACACGGATTGTCGCATGGCCATCACCGGCGCCATTCGCAAGGTGCTCGCCGAGTCCCCCGAGAAATTCGACCCCCGCGACTATTTGAAACCAGCTCGTACCGCCATGAAGGAAGTCTGCGTAGCCCGTATGATCGCCTTCGGCCAAGCCGGCAACGCCGACAAGATCAAGGCCTAAGCCTAGCTTCCGTGCCAATTCTAACACTCATCAAAACCCAGATCGCAGCTTTGATCTGGTTTTTTTCGTGCCTCTTCCGACACCCGTCAAACCCAGATCGCACCGCCGATCTGGGTTTTTTCGTGCGATTTTCCTCCAGCCTCAAGCCTCCTGTCTCCAACCTGTCGCGTAGCCTCTAGCTTCTATTCAAAGGACCCGCTACCCTAACACAGTGGCCGCCGCTCAGCGTTCCCACGTCCCCGTAGTTCAACTGGATAGAACGTTGGCCTCCGAAGCCGAAGGTTAGAGGTTCGAACCCTCTCGGGGATACTGCAAAATACCCAGCGATTCGTTGATAAAACGCTAAACCGGACTCAGTTGTCCGAGCGCTGTTTTCAAACCAAAAACTCTGTAGTCTACAGACTTCGGGGTTTGCAGCTTTGGGAGCATTCAACGATGGCATGCGAACCGGGTTACTGTCTTCACAAGCCTACCGGTCGGGCTTACGTCAATCTTGTCGGGAAAGTGGTCTATCTGGGACTACACGGAACCGAGGAAAGCAAACGGAAGTACGAACAAGTCAATGCGGAATGGCTTGTTAATCGGCACTCAGAACGCTACTCCGTTCAACCGAATGGACCGACCGTTGAGCAAGCGCCGAGACTTCGACCCCTTGCAATCGTGTGGGACGATGGCGACCTAACTGATGGTTGCTTATTCGACGAAATGGTAAGCAACCATCTCAAAGAGCTTTTGCCGGAACTATCCGAAGCTTGATCGCGTGCATCACCGACACATTCCGGTAAATTTTTCGGAATGTTCTTGAATCACGAAAACCCTTGCAAAACGCTTGGGCTTTTTGTTGCTTATTGACGCTGCTTGAGATCCAGATTGCTGACCTTCCCGGCTGCAACGTAGCAATTGAAGCTCGATCGAATTGTTGCACCAAACGAGTTCTGGCAATCAAACTCGCCTTTAACGAACCCCGATGTAGAGTCGCCTAGGTAGGTTATTTCGACAATCTTAAGTGTCGAAGGTGACTTCACCGCATCTTTAAGTGCGTTAGTTGCCAAGCGTTTGGCACTCCACCCTGCGCTCAATTTGGTAACTTGGTCAACCGCGCCAATTATGGCAAGAACTGCTATCCATAGCATGACCGTGTTATAGCACCAGTTTACTTTCCGCATTTCGCACCTATGGTTCGAATAAAGAGTTGAATTAACCATAGATTTCAAAAGTCCGCTCGAATCGTTTTGTATTGTCTTCATTACTCCATTGACTAGTTCTGGGGAATCACAACTTTGGATTGCGCCGATTGTTAGGCTTTTGCACGCTACTTCAACACGTCAGCCAATCGTGCACCGGCTTGGAATGCTCGAACCTGAGCGACCGTTCCAGCGTTCTTTTGGTAAGATTCACTCAGGTTAAGTTCTGCGACCGTCTTAGACTTCGCTCTGATCGCCGTGGTAATCGGTTCGCGCACTTCGGGCGTGTAAACATCAGACTTCGTAGCGGCTCGACTTTCTTGAAACCATTGTTCAGTCTTGGTAAGACCGAATGCCGGCTGCGTTTTTTATATCTCATCGATCCGCCGGTTTGCATCCCCTTCGTTGAAGTCTCGACCAAGTAGGCCATCCCAAAGCGTGCATGTTTTGCTTTGCTTAGTTTAAATTGAGCTGGCATCGCGATCACCGTCTTTTGCAATTTCTGCTTTGCGTTCTGGTGGCAGTTGATCGAACGCCATTACCGCGATGATGTGATGGCCTCATTCCGACCAACCGAGTGCGGGATTGGAGAGAATTTGGACGAGTAGGAGAGAGGCGACTGCAATAGCTAAGATCCTAGCACAGTTCGTCGCATGCGGTTATCGGCTAGCTTCGAAGAACAAGTCAAACAAACTAGGCTCTGAGAATAGTTTACAGGACATGACTTGGAGAGATCCCGAAGGTGCGTGCCGTGGCAAACAACGAGCTGAATCGTAAGCTGGCAGTAAATCAAGACGGCTGATTCGATGAAAGCAAAAGCGGGCAATTTTCACATCATGATTTCGCCGCTAGGGGCGCAGAGCTAGTTTGCAAGCACCCGTTTTTCAAAGCCTTGGTGCAAACTCGGACGATTGTTTTTTATCTACAAGCGTGATCGTACAGTCGAGCAACAACGATCGAATTGAGTCGAGATGCAAGGACAGATGCGCAAGTGGGCTGGGATTCGGATTACCAACTTAAGGAAGGTTTGAACTCGGGTGGCTTGCGGACTTTGGTTTTTTGCTCAAAAGCATAGGAGAGCTTGATTAGCGTCGGTTCGCTCCAACGCTTGCCAATAAAAGTGAGGCCAACCGGTAATCCCTGCACAGTCGCCCCTGGTACTGAAATACTCGGGTATCCCGAAATGGCTGACAGGTCAGTACTGCCACCTAGCCAGTGGTCGCCATTAACGAGATCAATTGGACAAGCGGGGCCAAGCGTTGGTGCAACTATCGCATCCAACTTATGTTCATCCATGGCGGCATCCACTCCTTCCGTGCGGGCTAAACGAAGGCATTTGGCTTTAGCTTCCAAATAAGCAAAGTCGGTAAGCGGACCGCGTTTTTGAGCAGCTTCAAAAAAATCCTGAGCAAAGTACTTCATCTCGGTGTCTTGATTTGCTTGGTTGAACTCGATTAGTTCGGCAAGCGTTTTCATCGGCGAACGTTGGCCTCGATGAGCAAAATAATCTGCCATGCTCGCCTTCAATTCGTATTCAAGCACGATCGTTTGTGCCGCACCAACATCGTCGATGCTGTTAAGGCTCTCGAATTCGATCAACTCGGCTCCAGCATCGCGCATCGCTTGAAGCGAAGCGTCCATAATCTTGTCGAGCTTTCCCACCGGTTTGAAAAAATTGCGAGCAACTCCGATGCGAGCGCCTTTTAACGCTTCAGCATCCAAGTATCGCGTGTAGTCGCTCTGCTTGTGGCGCTCTGATTCACTTGTCACACTGTCCTCTGGATCTTGCCCCGGTAGAATCGAAAGCAAGATGGCGGCGTCTCGAACGGTTCGAGCCATCGGGCCAGCAGTGTCCTGCGAAGACGAGATTGGAATGATCCCTGCGCGGCTAATCAACCCGACGGTTGGCTTGATGCCGACAATGCCGCATGCCGAAGAAGGGCAAACGATCGAGCCATTCGTTTCGGTACCTATTGCCACCGAGCAGAGGTTCGCAGAAACCGCCGCCCCAGATCCAGAACTTGACCCGCACGGGTTTCGATCGAGTACGTAAGGGTTTCTGGTTTGACCACCCCGACCACTCCAGCCACTTGTCGAATAAGAGCTGCGAATGTTGGCCCATTCGCTCAGGTTCGTCTTGCCAAGAATGACCGCACCGGCTGCACGCAATCGTTGGACGATGAATGCATCCTTATCAGGAGCAGGCCCAATCAAAGCCAGCGAGCCAGCCGTGGTCGACATCTTGTCAGCCGTATCAATGTTGTCCTTAATCAATATGGGTATGCCATGCAGCGGACCCCGAGGCCCCTTGGCTTTTCGCTCTTCGTCAAGTTGTGTGGCGATCGCAATCGCGTCAGGATTGATCTCTATAACGCTTCGTAGTTGATAACCGTTGCGGTCGATGGCCTCAATCCGGTCGATGTAGAGTTTTGTCAGTGCCTTTGAGGAGCGAGCACCCGATTCCATTAGCTTTTGTAGTTGAGGGATCTCCATTTCCAACAACTCGAAGGAATCACGCTGGTCGGAACTGGGTTGAAAGGCAAAACCCAGCGACCCCGAGCAAATGAAAAAGCTGAATAGAAGACACTGGCCTATCGATCTCAAGATGTTCATGGTGGTTTACTTGGCGGTTCAATGGCAACGATGTTCGAAAACGAAGGCAGTCAGTTTAGCAATATTTCCTGGTTCTAGGCGACGATCTGCGGTCCATGCGTTTCATGAAAACCGATATACAAATCAAGCGGTCAATCGCAGACATTGGGAGAGTTCGCAGCGCCAATTTGCTAACAACACATCGCCAAGAGAGCAGCTCCGCGAATTCAAAGTTAAGGCGCGGAACTGTTAGGGGGCCTTATATTTGTCTTAGAACAGAGTTTTCATCGGCAAATCTTATTTGAAGAGAGGGCGCATGCGAGTCGGAGCCGATGCGAGCGATTGGGGTTGTGGTAACCGCAGCAAGCCTAGGATACGGGCCCAGACCGGACCCAGGATGCCTAGGCTACGGGATCAGGAGTGCGAACTGGCTACTTGTACCCGTAGGCATGGCGTATGAATTCCCTGTCTGCATCGTAGTCGCCCTCGTATTCGCTCCTCAACTTCGATTCCACGCCTTCGTTCCAGGTCGGATGGTCGGTACCGTAGCGAGTGTGCGCCATGTAGCCAAAGCGGAATGCTTGTTCATGGTTTTCGAAGGCATCGTCTGCTCCGGACGCTTGTTTCAGCGTGTCGTCAACATCCTGCCCTAGGTCGCGCGCATCTTGGACTCCGAAGTCCGCCTTGGTCTGCTCCCAGTCATTGGCTAGGGCGCTTTTGATTCGTTCCCAAGTTGTAAGATCGTCATTCGAATGAGTGTTGCTTTTGACTGCCATAATTCAGACCCTCTTTATGCATTTACGTAAATGTCGATGCAGCACGTTGATGATCGGATGCGGTGGAGTAGAACGCAATCGCTGTGCCATCACAGCTAGATTGCTGGCAAGATCACTGGCAGGAGCACGTTGCTGTTGGTTAATCTCGCCTGACTGAGAAAGAAAGAGTTGTAAGTTAGTAAAAGCGATTTTCGTCAAGCGATAGTGTGGTTCAGCAATCGAGCAACTTGGGCGGTTGAAGAGCAGGATGATCGAAAGGCTTCGCGAGGTAAATGAGTAAGGCTGGAACTTGACGTGACCGCATTGTGAATGCCGTTACTTAGTATCTGTATGCTGGCCATCACTAGATTCGCTTGGAGCCTTAGGCGTGTTTCTCTTCGCGTAGTGACTGAGGTGGGTGAGCATCGACAGGATTAGAAAAGCAAGGACAGCACCCAGAGTCGCCGATGCTTCGCGTCCCAATCCGGCTGCGATTCCGACGGCAGCTGTCAGCCAAATGCCTGCGGCAGTTGTTAGTCCGTCAACATCCTCTTCACTACTCTTCTTTACAATTGAGCCCGCGCCAAGAAAGCCAACTCCAGCAACTACTCCTTGAATTACGTGGCTGATATCGGTGGCGGATTGTCCAGCCTGCTCGGGGATCAGCACGAACAAAGCAGCGCCTAGTGCAACGAGCATATGCGTGCGCAAGCCCGCGGATTTGCCAGCGCGCTCTCGGTTGTATCCAAGCAAGCCTCCGAGTACAGCTGCAATGATCAGGCGTACTGACATGCGGATCGCTTCAGCAGCATCGGGTAGATCTTGGAAATCCGCAGCCACTCCACTCCACAGGTTTTCCATTTTTGGTTTCCGTCGGGTTTTCGGCTTGCACAGTCCACTGTTCGGTAACTCATTAGCACTTGTCGTTCCAATAAGCTCGTGCGAGTGTCGCACAATTGTCCCAATTGTTGCTGTTGCAATTGCTGCCACTGCGTGGTTGCGATTGCGTGGTTGTGGGGCGCGATGGACTTCAAGCAAGCAGTACTCGGCTACAATTGGGACAATTGTGCGACAATCTACTCCCTTTGACTGTCGAAAGACAAGGATTTCGGAAAGTCTACTCACCAGGAAAACAGCTGCTCAAATAGCTTGTGGAGATCTGGCAGGCTTACTTCTGGTTCAGGTCACTGACGTGCCGCGTTTGGTTGACCAAGTCAATATGCGGAGGTAACATTCTGCCCCAATACGTACTCGGACTTCCTGAAAACGCTGCAGGACAGTGTTTTCTAGGGAGCCAACTTGAGTCCGCCGCAATTCAGCGTTACAGAAATCGTGTCAGTCAATAGGTGATCCAAAATGGTTCGGAGTCGTCGATATTGTCAAAAGCGCAACCGCGATTTCCGGATTGAAAGGCTCGAGTGCAGAATGATGCTGGCGAGCGATCTTAGCATATTGAAGGACATCAACTCTGCTTTAGATCGCTTTGGATCTGCGCCGTCAGCTTCCGTGCAGGTTGGGGATTTCGCCTACTTCGCTG
>JANRMD010000568.1:0-16345 GCA_033761895.1 Pirellulaceae bacterium
CCCACCCTCACCCCCACCCTAACCCTAACCCCCCCCCTACCCCACACCCTAACCCTAACCCTAACCCTAACCCTAACCCTAACCCTAACCCTAACCCTAACCCTAACCCTAACCCTAACCCTAACCCTGATTTATTCCAAAAGCCGCCTTTTGTCTTCAAAACTGCCGAGTTGTTTTTTGAAGAGATCTCAAAATGGAAAAAAAAAAGTGTTTTTTTTTTTTTGCCTCAGTCTTCTATCCCCTTTCGCCCGGCGGCGCCTTACTCGGCGCCCGCCACTGGCGACGGCTGGCGCGGCTCGCCGCCGCCGCCCGCCGCCGCCACCACCTGCGCCTCCTCACCGTCGCGCTCGCGACGGACCGGCGCCGGCGCCGCGAACGCCGCCAGCATGCTGCCGGTCAGCGCCGCCAGGCGCTCCTGCGCCACCTGGCGGGCCTTGAGCTCGACCATCTGCCCGATGAGACTTTTGATCTCACCGAACTTCTTGTCGAGCTCGGCCTCGTGCCAGCCGACGTCGCCGGCGCCGCCGCGCGCCGGCGAAGGCGACACCGCCGTGCCGCCGCCGTAGGGCGAGTTCGGCGCCCCCGGCGCGGCCACCCCGGCCGCCACCGCGCGCGTCGCCTCGTCCTTGTTGACCCCCGCCTTGCGCCAGGGGCACTTGATGTCGGGGTACTTCCCGACCGTGTGTTCCGAAGAACCGCAGTGGTAGCAGGCGAAGGGTTTCGGAGTCGACATTTTCGTCGTCTTGTTTGCGTTTTTGCGCGTGGATTGTCTCGCTTCGCTGCGTTGCAACGAAGGCAAAAACTAGCGCGTGAACCAATAAAGTTCAGTCGCTGTGACTTTTTTAGCGTTGAGTGCAAGCTAGGGTTGGCAACGGTGCAAAACAGCATTTTCACGGTACCCCCGGACAACCGCCGACGGACGAATGAGTACAGCCGAACCCGTTGAAATCGAAATTTCGGATTGACCCCAACGACCGACTAAATCGCATAGAGGACCAAAAATTGAGAACTTTTGTCAACGGTGACGTCGAAAACCGAACCACGAATCAAGGGCATTTCACTGTGGAGAGATTGTCGCCCACGCCACGGCTGCCCTTGGACAGCAAAGGCGACAAAAACGGCCTCGCTCACGCGCCTCCGGCGCGTGAGCGCCCCCGCGCCTCCGGCGCGCCTCCTTCCTCCGCGCGCCTCCGGCGCGCCCTCCCTTCGTCGTGGGGGGGGGGCCGCGGCCCCGGGCCCCCCCCCCCCACCCCCCCCCCCCCCCCGCCCCCCCCCGCCGCCTCACTAATCAACGGGCCGCTAGCTAGCGCCGACGGCACACTAAATCAACAAGCCGCTAGCGCTGACGGCTCATTCTCCTGGGGGCACCAATTCAACACGCTCCCTTGGCTACCGGTTAAACAATTTGATGCGTACACTGATATTAAGCGACAAATGCGGCTCGCGCTCGTTGAAAAGATAAACTTAGATTTTGTCTGTTTGCATGACCGCATGTGATGAATACCGATTCGCCCGCCGCGAATCGACCTTGGAATACCAGACGCAAAGCTAACCCATGACCGATGAAGCTCCTGTTGAACAGAACGCTGCTGCACCTGAATTTGGCACCCGTGAATTTGGCACCCGTGAATTTGGCCCCCAACCCATTGCCGCTCTGCTTGAACAATTCGGACTGAAACCACACGACTTGGTCGAGGCATCGACAGAACAGTTGACCCACAAAATGGTGGCTCGTGCGATCAAAGGTCGGCGACTGACCAGCAACACCAAAGGAATCGTTCAGCGAGCGTTGAATAAAGCGACCAAAAGCAACTTCACTTTTTCGCAACTGTTCAATTACTAACAAGCCCGGTATTAACAAGCCGGAAGCTTATCACAGCCTCGGAGCACTTGCGTGAAGGTATCGATAATTGGAATGGGTCACGTTGGTTCAACCGTGGCCTTTGCACTGGTCGTCAAAGGGCTTTGCGACGACATCGTTCTCGTCAATCGTACTCATCGGAAAGCGGAAGGCGAAGCGGCTGACCTGCAGCACGCTGCCGCCTTTGTTAATCGCGCGATCTCGATCGTCGCGGGTGACATCGACGCCACTGCGAAATCGGATGTAGTCATTTTCTGCGTCAGCGCACCGGTCGATGCCAACTACCGCGACCGGAGTATGCTGGCACCTGCCAATGCTGCCTTGTTGCGCCTGTGGATCAAGCCGTTAGTGGATCGCAGCCCCAACTGCATCCTGATAATCGTCACGAACCCCGTCGATGCGATGACCTATCTCGCTTGGAAACTGAGTGGCTTGCCACCCGAGCGAGTCATTGGAACGGGCACGTTGATTGATAGCGCTCGCTTTCGATCTTATCTATCGCAACATCTGCAGATTCATCCGGATGACATTCGCGCTTACGTTCTTGGTGAACACGGCGCTACGCAATTCCCGGCTTTGAGTGTCGCGGCAACGGGTGGTGCTCGCATCGACAACGATCTCGCCATACCTGCCTTGTTCGAACGCACCACTTCCAGCGCTCATGAGATCTTTGAAATCAAAGGCTACACGAATTACGCCATCGCCTTGGCTACGGCCATGATTGTTGAATCGGTACTGCTGGATAGTCACCGCACATTGCCCGTCTCAGTCTTACTTCAGGGCTTCGAAGGTCAGCACGATGTCTGCCTATCGATACCTGCCGTCATCGGCCGTGCTGGCGTCGTCAGGCAACTCCATCCAAAACTCAGTCCGGAAGAATCGCAGTCCTTCCGTCTGTCCGCAGATACCGTTCGCGCTGTGATCGCGAGAGTCGCACAGAGCACTGGAAGCAGTCAGTGATACGGTCGCCATTCGCACCGCGAAAGCAGTTCGCTTAGTCGCTGGCTTGACCAACTTCGGCCTGACCAACTCCAGCTGGAGTTGATGTCGCATGCCTGGCTTGCCGCTGGGGAAGGGCTTGAGCTTGCTTTAGTTGTGGCGACTTCAGGTCATATTGCTTCAAGAATGCAGGCCGGTCGCGGCGCCCACCGCGAATGTAGTCTGCCCACATGGTCTCGGCGATCATGCGATCCGAGCCGGCAGGATACCTGTTCACCAAGTAACCAAAGATCGACGCAAACAGATCGGCGAGCGATATGCCATAGCGCGAGGTATGGCGCGCGTGCAACCAGTCACACAGGTCACTGAACTGCGCAAACGGCGAAGCTTCAGCAGCGATGACTAACTTGAGCGAATCCACAAAGTTACCGCTATTGCCGACCAAGTCCCAATAACGCGCGAATCGACGCAAGCGATGAATGTCATCGAAGGACAATAGCTTGTTGCTAAGGATCTCGTAGGGTGGATGTGGACTATAGCGCATCTCCCAAGCATCATCATGCCGCGTGATCGGCGTTCCTCGCAACCGCTTCAAGATACCAACTTGAATCTCTTGCGGTCGCAATTCGTACAGTCGATCAAAACCCGCCGCGAAACTATCGAGCGATTCGCCCGGCAAGCCGATAATCAAGTCCGCGTGAATGTGCACACCTGTGTGATCTCGCAAGTAACGAAAATTCTCAGCGAGCTTGGCGTTGTCCTGCTTACGGCTAATCAACTTGCCAACTTCATCGTTAAACGTTTGCACACCGATCTCGAACTGCAGCGACCCTGGAGGAAACTGCGCAATCAACGACCGCAGATCCTCCGGCAACCGATCTGGAATCATTTCAAAATGCAAAAACAGGCCCGGTGTCAAACGGTCCAGGAAGAACTGCAAAATCTGCCGACTGATTCGTAAGTTCAAGTTGAATGTCCGGTCAACGAACTTGAATTGCCTCGCACCGCGATCCAATAATTTTTGCATCGCTATAAGAAACTGATCGACATTGGCTAAACGAACGGGGATTGCCAGTGACGACAAACAGAACTCGCAGGTGAAAGGGCAGCCACGCGATACCTCGACATAGATGACTCGATTGGCTACGTCCGCATCGTTGTAAAGATCGTACGGCAGCGTCAGTTGATCGAAAGTCGGCACTGCAGCTTGAATCATTTTTGTTTCACAACCTTCGCCAGCGAGCAGCTTCGTACAGAGTTCGGGAAACGCGCAGTCAGCTTCACCCGAGATGACGTAATCCGCTAACTCAACGATCTCCTGCCCCGTTGCTTCGTAGCTGACTTCCGGTCCGCCAAGAACAATCACAATCTCCGGTCGTACCCGTTTCAGATCTGCTACCAGACGCGTCAGCGGCTCGACGTTCCAGATGTAAACTCCCAGCCCCACAATCTTGGGATTCTGTTCCAAGATCGCCGCCAATACATCGACCGTTATGTCATTGATGACAAACTCCAGCATGGCCGTTTCTGACTGCAACGCGCCCATATTGGCCAGCAGATAGCGCAGACCAAACGAACTGTGCGTGTAGCGAGCGTTAAGAGTTGCAAGGACGATTTGAGCCATACGGTTTCCTGGTGCCAGTGATGTCTCGATTGTAGTCGTTAGTTACAAACTGGCGCAGGAGTCAGGCAAACGAGTTTCGCAGCAATCAGCCGCAAAAACCCCGCAATAGCGAGCTTTCGCCGTTGCTCAGGCACCCAGCCTAGTTTGACTCAAGAATTTAACGCGAGTATCATAAAGGGAGCTACCAAGAACAAATTCGCAGCTGATTATCACCGTCGCGGAATGCGTTAAGCACTGTTCTCGTAGCGCAATGCGTCAAGCATTTCGAGTAGCCACCGTCGCCAGACGGTGGACACGATGCGGGGTGACTAACCACCGCTTGGCAGCGGCGGCTACCGAGGCCCTCCGAAAGCCTTGACGGCTTCCGCTACCCAACTAACACGCCTCAAAACACGCAGTTCGAAGCTCCAGCATGTACGGCCATCCTAAACATTCGATTTTTAGAGCAATTTGCTACGGCTTTTTGTTCTTTACAATCGTAGGGCCGCGGCCAATTGGCCATTCGCATGCCGCAAACGCCTCTTTAGCAAGTCAAACGCAGCTAGCCAATCACTTGCAACAACATCATTCACAGGGCGTTACCACGGCTGGGTGCCCAGATTCATGGCATGTGCATTGGGTGTTTCCGGTCACTAGTTACGCTGGCCTAGCGACGGACAGTATCGCGATCGGTTCACCTGCTGACGCTTCTCAGCTGGAGATTGAGCATGCGTCAAGTCTCGTGAGCGACCTAGGCTGGGCGCAATCCGTTGGCAGTCCGCTGGAAACAGCCGTTTGTCAAGTCACCCTACAAACCAGCGATATTGACCACGTCACGCACTTTCATTGCCAAGAATCTTTACTTGAGCAATTCTGCGTCATGTCTTGTTAGCTCTAGATAGTTAACCCTCTGTTGCGTAACTGCTCCCGTGTGAGCAGCCTCTTTACCACCCAATTCCGGTTCCGTTTTTTGCACGCGAACCAACAATCTTCCCAACTGTTTTTCAAGCCATTTTCCAAGCTATTTTTCAGGGCGTCTGGCTCGCTGAGCGTCGTACAGGGTATCTCGTTATCTCGTACTGGGGTTCTCGTAACAGGCAATCGCCCGCTTTCAATGCACACTCCATGAAACTGAAATCGATATGAACCAGACTAACTCCAAACCGAAAAAGTCCATTACTCTCAGTCTCAAGCATGCCACCGCGATTGTCCTGCTGGTCCTTGTTGCTTCAGCGGTAGGTGGTGCATTCGCCATGCGTTCTATGCTCGTCGCTGGGGACGAGACACCGACCAATCAACATGCGAAACCCGTCCAGCCGGAACCAGCCGCTGCAAGCGGGCCACAAACAGTTCAGTTCTCAAAAGATCAATGGGAACCATCGCGAATCGAAATGACCCCAGCGTGTTATGGCGAATTTACAAAGTCAATTCGTTTGACTGGCAAGATCTCGCTCAATCAAGATCGACTTGCACATGTTTATCCCATGGTGGAAGGTTCCGTTGATAGCGTATCAGTCAATCTCGGGCAGTCGGTAAAGGCCAACGATCTGCTCGCAGTAATCCACAGCCGCGAAATTGGTCAAGGAAAACTGGAGCTCTACCAAGCAAAGCTAAAGTTGGGAATGGCAATGGTCAAGGACAAGATCCAGAAGAGTATCGCGACGAACACTCAAGAACTTCTTAAGTCCCTTCGCCAGCGGAACTCAATCACCGATATCGAAGTCGCGTTTCGTAACCGTCCCATGGGAGATTATCGCGAACGCGTGTTGTCGGCCTATTCAAATTATGTGAAGTCCAATGCCGACGTAACTCGCTTGACCAGTGTCGCTAGCAGCGGGGCGATTTCAAACAAACAGTTGCTGCTCGCTGAGGCCAACCGCAATGCCGACTTGGCCATATTTCAATCGCGCATCGAACAGATTGAGTCCGAACTGGAAACATCACTGCTACTCTCCTCTCAAGCGGTGAAGGAATCGGAGACTCAAGTGGCTGTCGCCGCAACCAGCCTTCGGATCCTGGGCTGCAGCGAAGAAGATGTCGATAAGGTCGATCCCGTTCTGCAAGGGGAAGCGATTTCGCATTACCCAATACGAGCCCCTTTTGACGGAACGGTTCTCACGAAAGACGTCTCGCTTCACGAGCAAGTTCGACCCGACGTGCTGGTTCTCAGCATTGCTGACTTGTCCACCGTTTGGATCACCGCCGATATCTATGAAGAGCATGTCCCGTTACTCAGCACTTTGCAAGGCAAATACATCGGTTTTCACAATGAAGCCTGGCCCGACAAGAAGTTCGAAGCCAAGGTTTTTTATTCGGGGGAAATCATGGACGAATCCACTCGCACGATCTCGATGAGAGCCATCGCCGACAATCAAGAGCGACTTCTGAAGCCAGGCATGTTCGTGACGGTCGAACTACCGGGTCTGCCCATGGCTTCTTCGCTGCAAATTCCTTTGACGTCGATCCAAGAGCATGAAGGCAAAAAGTTTGTCTTCGTGCACACCCAGGAAGACATCTTTGAGCGCCGTGATATCACCATCAGCGACGTCAATAACACGTCGGCTGTGATTGCGAACGGTTTAAAGGAAGGCGAAGCGGTTGTGACCAACGGCGGCTTTATCCTCAAGTCATTACTGCTAGCCGAATTGATGGGAGAAGAATAAGCATGGTCAACCACATTATCGATTGGTCCATGAACAATCGCTTCATCGTGATGCTGTTGTCGTTTGTGATTCTTGGCATGGGGGCCTTTGCGGCCATGACCATTCCACTGGACGCCGTCCCCGACTTAACCAATGTGCAGGTCCAGATACTTACCAATTCGCCAGCCCTTGGTCCCGTTGAAGTCGAGCAGTTCATTACGTTCCCAGTTGAGAATGCCATGAGCGGTGTTCCGCGTGTGGACGAAATTCGCTCGATCAGCCGCTTTGGACTTTCTGCGGTTACTGTTGCTTTCGAAGAAGGAACCGATATCTACTGGGCTCGTAACTTGGTAAATGAACGGTTACTTAAGGCTAAAGAGAACATTCCACCAGGTATGGGGACGCCTGAGCTCGGGCCAATTGCGACGGGCATGAGTGAGATTTATCAGTTCGAAGTGCGTGCTGAAGACGGTTGCAAAAGCTCGTTGACCGAACTGCGCACATTACTCGATTGGCAAATCGCATTTCAATTGCGGAGCGTGCCTGGTGTCATCGAAGTAAACACGTTTGGTGGAGAACTGAAGACTTACGAAATCCAAGTGGACCCGAATAAGTTGCAGAACTATGGGATTTCCCTGACCCGCGTGTTCCGTGCCTTGGAAGAGAATAACGGCAATTCGGGCGGGGGCTACATAACTCACGGTGCCGAGCAGCGCCTAGTGCGCGGCGAAGGACTGGTGACTTCTCTTGACGATATTCGCATGATTGTGCTCGATAGCCACAATGGCACACCCGTTCGAATCACGGATATCGGTGACGTCCGTTTCGCGCCCATGTTGCGTCAAGGCGCTGTGACGCGCGATGGAAATCGCGAAGCCGTTATCGGGATGGTGATGATGTTAATGGGAGGCAACTCTCGTCAAGTTGTTGAAGACGTAAAGCACAAGATCGCAGAGATTCAAAAATCACTCCCCAAAGGGATTGTTATCGACACCTTCTATGATCGAACCGAGTTGGTCGATAAGACGATTCATACCGTGGGCGAAAACATCGGCTTAGGGGTGGTGCTGGTCATCATCATGTTGTTCTTGCTATTGGGCGACGTCCGCGCGGGGTTGATCGTAGCCGCCGCGATTCCACTGTCTGCGATGAGCGCACTGATTGCGATGCGTTATGCAGGGGTCTCTGCAAATTTGATGAGTCTTGGTGCGGTGGACTTCGGAGTTATCGTCGATGGCGCGGTGGTGATGATCGAGAACTGCGTTCGCCGTGCGACTCGCTACCAACGCGAACATCAATGTCAGACGATCCCTAGCGGAGTTTTCCGTGAATCCGCCAAAGAAGTTGGTAAGCCGATTTTGTTCGCTGGCATCATCGTCATCATCGTCTTCGTTCCCATCTTGAGCTTGCAAGGTATGGAAGGCAAGATGTTTCGCCCTATGGCCTTTACCTTCATGACCGCGTTATCGTCGGCCCTTGTGTTAGCAGTGACCGTAATGCCTGTGATGGCTTCGTTGTTTTTGGCCCGTAAGATCAAGGAACGCGAAACCTTTTTGGTGCGTTGGATCAAACTGGCTTATCAGCCAATGCTAAGTTTTGCGATGAGTCACCCTGCGGGCATGTTCCTCAGTTCACTTGCAATATTTGCCATCAGTGTAGTTCTAGCGGCAGGCTTCGGTGTGGAGTTTGTGCCCAAGCTGGACGAAGGCGATATCGCGATCCAAGCCACGCGCTTGCCAAGCGTTTCGCTGGAAACATCGCTCGAAATGACGAAAGCCATGGAGCGGTGTTTGCTCAAATTTCCAGCCGTTGAAACGGTGATCTCTAAAACCGGGCGTCCTGAGATCGCCAACGATCCCATGGGCGTTTATCAGACGGATATCTTTGTTCGCTTGAAGCCCAACAGCGAATGGCCCTCCGGTTCAACCAAGCCCGTTCTGATCGAAGAGATGCAAGCCGCGTTGCAGAAAGAAGTACCCGGCAACTCTTTTAGCTTCACACAGCCCATCGAGTTGCGAGTCCAAGAACTGGTGGCCGGTGTGCGCTCCGATATCGGCTTGAGCCTCTACGGAGATGATCTCGAAGTGCTGAAAGTCAAAGGGGATGAAATCGTCAAGTCACTTAACAAAGTGCCCGGTGCGGCAGATGTTCAGGCTCAACAGATCGCCGGCTTATCGTACATGCGTTTTATCGTCCGCAGAAACGACCTAGCCAGGTACGGCATCAGCACTCGCGATGTCTTGGACGCAATTAGCGCTGTGGGTGGTATGCCAGTGGGCCAAGTGTTCGAAGGTCAACGCCGTTTTCCGATGCAGGTCAGACTACGCCCTGAATGGCGAGAAGATGTAGAGCGGTTATCGTCGCTTAAAATTGACGATTCGAACGGCCGCCAAATACCTATTTCGCAGTTGGCCGATATCGTGATTGAGGATGGTCCAGTCGAAATCAGTCGCGATGCAATTCGACGTCGCTTGCTGGTCCAGTGCAACGTTCGTGGCAGGGATCTGGCCGGCTTCGTGGCTGAAGCCCAGCGCGTGGTCGATACCGAAGTCTCGCTTCCGTCCGGCTATACGCTACGTTGGGGAGGACAATTTGAGAACTTGCAGGAAGCCAGCAAGCGGCTTTCGATTGCGGTTCCGGTTGCCTTGTTTTTGATCTTCGCATTGCTATATATGACTTTTAACTCGGTCAATCTTGCCATGCTGATCTACCTGAACGTTCCCATTGCTGCCACGGGAGGTATTCTGGCCCTTTGGATGCGGGACATGCCATTTTCGATTTCAGCCGGAGTTGGATTTATTGCTCTGTTCGGCATTGCAGTGATGAATGGTGTTGTGCTAATCGAGCATATCCGGCACCTACGCCATTCCGGTGACCCGCAACGTGAGGCTGTTGTCAACGGCGCCATGGACCGCCTGCGACCCGTGCTGATGACGGCTTCCTGCGGTGCCCTGGGCTTTATTCCCATGGCCATTTCGAGCAGTTCTGGAGCAGAAGTTCAGCGCCCGCTTGCTACGGTTGTCATCGGCGGCCTGATCACATCCACGGCCTTAACTCTCTTAGTGTTGCCAACGATTTACCGTTGGTTCGAACCCAAAGACCACGCCCCCGAGGAACTGGATCTAAAGCAATTCGAGCATTAGTGCAGAGCTTACACCCCGTGGCTCAAAATTCTTAAGGTGTTATGTTGGCAGGTACGTGGGTCTCGGCCTTAGCGACGACCCAGTACTTTTTCAATTGAAAACACGCACGTCATGGGTGATCTGTGAAAGCTGCTGACCTCTGTCCCTCTCGCCCGAATGTTGTGGTCGTCGGAGCGGGATTTGCCGGCCTACGAGTATGCCAGGGGCTGGCCAAAGTGCCAGCCAACGTGGTACTCATCGATCGGCATAACTATCATGTGTTCCAACCTTTGCTGTACCAAGTCGCCACAGCCGCCTTATCGCCAGCCGATATCGCTTTTCCTATTCGGCGCATCTTTAGATACCAGAAGAACACCGATTGTGTTCTAGGTAACGTCACGCAAGTTGACTTGAATCGCAAGTGCCTGACCATCGACAACTATCAGGAAATCGACTTCGATTATCTTGTTGTCGCTACAGGTGCCACGCATTCCTACTTCGGCAAAGACGATTGGTTGAGCAATGCACCGGGACTAAAAACGATCGACGATGCACTTTACATCCGCAAACGAATCCTACTCGCCTTTGAGGAAGCCGAGAATGAACTGGATGAAAGCGCTCAGCAAGCGAAGTTGACATTTGTGGTGGTGGGCGGCGGCCCTACCGGAGTTGAACTGGCGGGTGCTCTGCGGCAAATTGCCGTTAAAGAAATTCAAAAAGACTATCACCACGTCGATACTTCAACCGCTCGCGTGATGCTGGTCGAAGCGAACGATCGGGTGCTCAAGTCATTTCATCCCAAACTCAGCGAACGCGCTCTTCGGGACCTCGGGCAGCTCGGCGTGGAAGTTCGGCTGAATTCACGCGTCACCTCCGTGGATGCTGATGGGATCCAGATCGGCGAAGAACGCATCGATGCCAACAACGTCTTCTGGGCGGCTGGAGTTCAAGCATCGCCACTGGGGAAATCGCTTGGCGTAGAATTGGATCGGGCGGGCAGAGTTATCGTCCAACCAGACCTTTCGGTCCCCGGTTTCCCGAACGTCTTTGTAGCGGGGGATCTGGCAAACGCAACGTGCGGAGCGAATAAACAGCCCATCCCGGGCGTCGCACCCGCCGCCATGCAAATGGGCGCCTTTATCGCAAAGTTAATCGCGCGCGAAGTTCAAGCGGGCAAGCCGATTGAGAATCGGCCAGCCTTCGCTTACTGGGATAAAGGTTCCATGGCAACCATTGGTAAAGCCAAAGCCGTGGCTGATATCAAAGGCTGGAAGTTCACCGGCTTTGTGGCTTGGCTGATGTGGTCAGTGATCCACTTGATGTTTCTCATCAACTTTCGAGCCAAAGTGTTTGTGATGCTCAATTGGGGCTACACCTACATCTTCCAATCAAGCGGAGCTCGACTTATCACCGGCGAATTCAAGCCGAGGATTCGTAAGTTCCGAGATGTAACACCCAACTGAAATGCAATCAGCAAGACATGTCAACTGAACGCTACCCGCGCGAGTGATGCACCAGATGCTTCAGCTCGCAAAGCAGCAACTTATCCACCGCCAGTCGAATGGCATTGTTGGAGCCTGGCAAACAGAATACTAAGGTCGTTCCCATGCGACCCGCAAATGCGCGGCTAAGCATCGAAGCGGCTCCGATCTCGTGATAACTGAGCATCCGAAACAACTCACCAAATCCAGGTAAAGGGACTTCGATCAGCGACTCAATCGCCTCGGGAGTTCGATCGCGGGGCGCGATGCCGGTACCGCCGGTGGTGATGATCGCGTCGACCGTGCCTGATTCAACTAGCCGCGTCACAGCGCCGCGGATGTCCAGCACTTCGTCGGGCACAATCAATCGCTCGATCACTTCATATCCGGCCCCAGCGAATGCATCGATCAGCAGCTTGCCACTGGTATCGGTCTCGAGTGTTCGCGTGTCGCTGATCGTGATCACCGCCACACGCACAACTCCGACAGCAGCTTTGCGATGCGCTTCGACACTGGGTGAATTCACACCGCAGGGTGTTGGTTGATCGCTCATGACTTCATCGCCTGCTCAGCCGCGAACAGTCCTGCCAGCAGCTTGATGTCGACGCCCTGGTTGCGTTTGGCCAGCCAAGGGATGACTTCGTCGATCGGAATCTCATGCAACTGAATCGATTCGCCTTCGACGCCACCACCGTCGTGAGTCTTGCTCAAGCCTCGCGCCAAAAACAAACAGACAGATTCATCGGTCAAACCTGGCGATGAGTAACCCGTGATCAGTTGTTGCCAATGGGCGGCAGTGTAGCCCGTTTCTTCCTGCAGTTCGCGCTGAGCGGCAATCAACAGGGCTTCATCCTCCGCGCCCAACACGTCGCCTGCCAGTCCAGCGGGCAGTTCGACCAGCGATTCTCCCACCGGCGGTCGAAACTGCTCGACGAGCACCACACGACCGTCATCATGAATAGCCACAATGCCGACTGCAGGTCGCTGCGTATTGCGCGAAACAAATTCCCACTTACCTTGTTGCTTGATGTGCACATGCTTGCCTTGCCAAGCAACACTTGAATCAGGTTGGTCACTCATGAATCCGCCTTAGGACCTATCCGAACAGGGGTTGACCTTTTCGGAAGCAAAAAATACTTGAATAAACTGGTGTTATGGACACTTCTCGCCGATCGCCACCATCCTAGCTTGCTAGGTGGGGCGGGATCGCGCTGTGAAGCCGTTGTTTAGCTGAAAAATCGTCACTCCACCGAGTAAACTCAGTGGCGATCACCGAACGCCGCCGAGTTTACACGTTAGACTCACGTCGAGATATCGGGTAGCGCGGGCGACGCACTCAGGATCTTCTTCAGTAACTCAAATGCCTGCTTCTCAATATCCGCCTGCGAACTCGCCCTAGGCCCTGCTACGTTCAGTACATGAATTGAGTTCTCGGCAATCCAACGCACGACTCGATCAATGGAAACCGGTCGATCTAAACGCACTCTCAACAGCGGCTTGCCATGTCGCTTCGCAAGTTGATGAGTCAACAATGTTCCGCGCTGCAAGCGGTCGCGGTAAAGCAGCATTGTGCCATCGGAATCGAGCACGTTCTTTTCTGTTCGCACTGCGTAGTCGATCGATTCGGTCTCGGTAAGTTGGTATTTCGCGGCAATGGGACCATCCTCCGCCCGGCGTCCTCTCGGACACCATCCACCATGCTCGATACCCAACTCAATCGCAGCATCCAAAGCCGCTCGATCGACGCCAGTCTGCCCACCGGAAACAATCCGCCGCACGCCGTGCCGCTGTTCGTTTCCACTTGTCTTCCTGATATTCATCGATAATCGGAGCGTCGAATCGAGTGCAGCAGACTTTGGCGACCGAATACCGTCAGCCGCTACCTCCGATATCCTATGCTACCCACTGGACGTGGAGTAGATCCCAGAACCCCGATTCCCCCTCGCTTGGCGATCATATGCGGCGCCACGCTTGGCTTGGGTTTTTCATAACCCGCAGCGTAAGTTTTGAAGCTGCGCGAATTGGTGTTTTGAAGCGATCCGGAGGACGTTTTGCTTAGTTTTTCATAACCCGATGCGTTAGCGAGGGACCTTTTTGCATGGTGAAGTCGACGCCGTAACTCGTTCCCTCGCTGACGCTTCGGGTTACGAAAGCCCGAAACTCGCAGCATCAAAATTAACGCTTCGGTTTACTGAGGATCCGGCACAATTCGCCAATCGCTTTTTCAGCCGCCTGCTAAAGCGTGCTAGAGAGAGATAGCAAAAGCGTAGAACTCGCTTTGCCGATCGACTTCAAAATCGTTATCCACACAAACCACCAGCAAGCGGCGTCCGTCGGGTAAATCTGGCCCCCAACATAAGCCCTCAGGTTTCTCGGCAGTTGCCTCACCACCCAGTCCGAATCGATCATCACGAAGATCAATCAAGAGCGATTTTGAAATCGGCTTTACAGACTCCGGCAACTGCGTACGAGGCAAGGAAGCGATGGAGCTGACATCGGTCGCGCCTTGAGTGTCAGCCAAGTAAATGTGCTTGAACTTGGCATCATTGCCAGCGTTGCTGTCGCGTTCGATGACTAAGTATCGATGCGCATCCACAGCGAGCACTTCGCTTACACCAGTCGACTCGTCAGTAAGCGGATAAACCAATTGCTTGGTTCGGCCGGCACGTTTATTCTGGCTATCGATGACCAGCCAACGGGTGTTTAGTCCCAAGCACTTCTCACCCTCAACAACTCCGTCTTGCACCAGTGCCCCTTGCATCGCGGCAATCAGTTGCCCGCCGTCACGACTACGCGCCAAACCTTCCAAGCCACGATTAGGAAAAGTTCCCATCGCACCTTTTTCATTGGAGTTTGCGCACAGGCGAAAAGCAGATGGCAGTCCCCAGTGATCGAACTGTTTGCCGCTCGCGTCAAAGAGTCGCACCGATGGCCCATACTCGTCGCTGATTGCAAACGATTTGGAATCGAACTGCCGAATACCTTCACAATCAAAGGCAATGCTCTCGGCCTCATTTGGACTCGAATCGACCGCCTTCAAAGAACCGGTCAACTGCTGGCCCAGAGCGCTCTTCAGCAACGTCGTTTTGCGCAACTGAGGTACAATCGACTTGTTTTGCACATCGATCGACAACTCGAACTCGTGGAAGCGACATGGGAACGACGCCGCGCCGTCTCCAGGTCCACGATCCGAGAGAACGATGTAGCGATTTGCTTGGCCGCTGTACTCAATGGCTGAGAATCCACCGAGCTGATTCGTCGGAGTGTCCGTCTCAAGCGTACCGGTCAAGCCGCTGAGATCAAGTGCCTGACCGCTTAACCTCCCCACAGCCACCAACTCAACTTGAGTCGACGGCTGAGATTGGGCAATGCAGGTGCTGGCGACGCAGCAGGCGATGAGTGCAACGACTCGATGGTACATCATGGTTCCTTCTTCACACTCGAAACGGACTCTTCCAGCTTCGGTTACCAGAATAGACTTGTTAGTCGATTCTATAGCAACTTAGTAATCGCCAGGAACGTCGCCACGATCGCGAGTCAACAGTGCCACGAAGGTTGCACCATTGATCGATTGCGAAAGGAACTGTACCGAACCGTCACCAAACAAGAACTGAGCTCCTCCGGTATGGAATGAGTACAGTTCAGAATCGTTGGTGCAGTTCATAAAGCAATTGCCACCCGTAACGAGGGTCGTAGTGCCATTGCTACTGGTATCATTCTGAAGACCGGCTGCATTCGCTCCATCAATACTGAAGCCGCCATTGATATCGGCCCATCCCCATCCGTCAGCCGTGAAGGGAGTTCCGAAAGCGATATTGCCCGTGCGAGGGTTCATTACCTTCTTGCCTGAAACATAAACGCCAGGACGACCTGCGCCCTCAGCGACTACAATCGTGTTCGAAAGCCCATCGGTGATGGTCGCAAATTTGACACCCGCTGGTCCACGTCCCATAGCCCCGAAAACCTCTCTGGCACCGAGGCTCGGCAATCCAGATGCTACGAACGCGGCATTCCGAACCGCATTGATAGAACCGTAGTCAGAGTAGCCCCAGATTGGTCGGGCTGAGGTACGTGTGTTGTTAGTGATCGCGGAGTAAAGATTCTGCGTTGGATACTCGCGATCCGATGGAGCCGAAGGGCAAGTCATTGTGGGCAGCTTAACAGTGGTCAACGGGTCATTGACGGCTGCGAACCACGGTTGTCCGTGCTGATAAGCGGAATACACCGTGTTTTGTTCGATGAAAGGTAGAATCATGGAGACCCATGACTGTTGAAACACAACCGGCGAACTGATGCTTATCCGGCTTGGGGGGATTACTTTATGAGCACTCTCATAATTGTGAAGCGCTAGCCCCAATTGACGGATGTTGTTGCTGCAGGACATGCGTCGAGCCGCTTCCCGGGCCGCTTGCACAGCAGGCAACAAAAGTCCAACCAAAATGCCAATAATGGCGATCACCACTAACAATTCAACCAACGTAAATGCCGATCGACCGCGACCTGAAGCTCTCCAACCAGTTGTCATGAAACATTCCTTAACAAACAAAACCTTTTTCGCCCTTACGGACACCACGCGGAGAAGAAACTACCTCCACATAGTTAAGATTGCGTTAAGAAATCGTGAATTCACTGTTAAGATAGCTAGCATCCACAATTGCTTAGCTGTGGAAAACGTCAGGTCATATCTGGCGGCAGTG
>JANRMD010000569.1:0-3670 GCA_033761895.1 Pirellulaceae bacterium
CGTGACCGAAATGATTCAGCAGAGTCAGGCTGGCGGCAACGCGGTGACGGCCAAGCGAGCCGTATTCGAATACAACAAGCTCAACCAGCGCACCAGTTTGACCCGCTATCAAAGCACCGGCACCAGCAACTTCGTCGCGGCTACGGATTACACTTACGACTCTGTCAATCGCCTCAGCAGTTTGACGCACAAGCAAAGTTCCACAGTGCTTGCCGGTTACACCTACGGCTATGACGGCGCTTCGCGTTTGACCAGTGTCACGTCCACCATCGAAGGACTTTCTACTTACACTTACGATGCCACCTCGCAAGTCGTGGGCGCCGATCACGCCGCAGGCGCACAGGCCGATGAGACTTATGGTTATGACCTCAACGGCAACCGTAACACCAGCGGCTACACCACCTCCACCAACAATCGCACCACCGCCGACCCAGGTTTTACCTACACTTACGACGATCAAGGCAATCGCACTTCGCGTACTGAAACCGCGACCGGCAAAGTCACCGAATACTCCTGGGATCATCGCAATCGGCTGGTGACCGTCAAAGACCGCAACACGGCAGGTGGCGGTGTCGTAAAACAAGTTGATTACGCTTACGATGCCTTCAACCGCTTAGTCAAACGAACCTTCGATGCTGACGGTGCCGGTTCCGGTGCTGCTACCAATCAATTCTGGGTTTACGACGAAGGCATCAATGCCGTTCTGCAGTTCGATGGCTCATCTGCCAGCAATTTGAGCCATCGCTACTTATGGTCAGATCGCGTTGACGAACTGTTAGCCGACGAGACCGTGGGGAGCGGCGCTGACACGCTCTATGCGCTCGGCGATCATCTAGGCACAATCCGCGACATCGCCAATTTCAACGAATCAACCTCCGTTACTTCCGTCACCAATCACCGTAACTACAACAGCTTTGGCAAATTGGTCTCTGAAACCAATACTGCCGTCGATCTCATTTTCGGCTACACCGGCAAGCAACTCGACGAAGCCACCGGTCTCCAACACAACCTCTTCCGCTGGTACGATTCCAATCTTGGTAATTGGCTTAGCGAAGATCCCTTAGGCTTTGCCGCAGGCGATGAGAATTTACGGAGATATGTAAGCAATCAACAAGTGTCGCGAATCGATCCAACCGGCTTAGAAGACCCACAATCAACGACGGGCATTTATCTGCTCATTTCCGGTTATGGGCAGTGGCCAGGCCTAGAGGATATGCGCACGCATTTACCAATCGCAAACCCGTCGACACCTTTTGCAAGCGAGTTAGGTTATCAACTAACGGCGCGTGGTGTTCAAAACACCGTCATTACAAGTTTACCGGTTGAATGGGATGCCATGAACAAAGTAATGGCAGCGGAAATTGCGAAAGCGCAAAAGGACCATCCTGGAATGGAGATTGTCTGGATCGCTCTTGGCGCTGGAAAGGACTATGATGTGGAAAAATTCGCAGACAACAAGCGGGAAACTATTCATCCCGACGCCACAGGCTTCCCGGCAGGCCAAAACGGTATTCCGACATACAACTTATTGAATGGTAGGGTGCGGGAAGTAAACTCAAGTGCGCAGACCTTTGTGGATTTATTCAAAGCTGCTGGCGCGATGGCTAATCTCTCGCTAGACGCGGGAGATTTTCTTTGCGAATCGGCCGCATACTATATTGAAGTTATGAAGCGTCAGAATCTGATTGGGAATGGCTTTTTCATGCACATTCCCACCGTAAAATATGACGGAGCTGTGGTTTATCCGCAAATAGATAGCATGGCTAATGCTCTGTTAAACTACTTAGGTCCTGAAGCCGACCCGGACGGAGACGGGCTGCCAAACAAGATTGACCCCGAGCCGTTTAAGAAGAAATGATCGCGAGAATCAGGGTAAAATGGCTTAAATCAGGATAGTCACAGGAAGTTACAATTATGCATTTTTTTCAAAAGCAGAATCTCTTCTTCTCGTTTTGTTGCTTCGTTATTCAGAACTTTGCATTTGCACAAATCGCCATTAAAAATCCTGATCCGGAGGAAGTAAAGCAGTTCTTCGCATTCAAAGACAATCAGGCTGGTTTTTACATAATCTCATTTGGTGACGGAATTTCGCAGACAGCAAAGTTAACCGTATTCGAGATACTGGGAGAGAAACAGATAACAATTAGACGCTTGCATCAAATAGACTTGGTTAATTCTTGTCGGCCATCCGACCATATACTCTGCGGAGCAGGGCGATTTTTCCTGACGTTTGATGAAGGCTACATGTGGAGTGACATCAGAGAGACGCGAAATTTACTGGTGATATACGACTTAATGCGGAAAGAACATACGGTTCTCAAATACGCGGACTTGTTCTCTGATGACTTCTTTAAGGACCGGGGAAAAATCGGGGTTGTTTCGAGTTCTGATTGGAAGCAAGGAATTCGTTACCCCGAAGAGCATTTTGATCCTCTCTCATTAACATTTCGCATCCCGATGCCGGAGTCTGTAAAAATGGCAAATCCGACCAAGTTCGGCGATACCGTCAATTACGAAATCATGATTGATTTACTAATGCGGACAGCGAAACTTCAACCAATCGCAGGTACCGCTAATAGTGCGCAGAAAGCTGCCGCAATAAATGACAGTATGAACTTGAGAAACTATGATATCGCAATATCCCAAGGTACTGAGCAGAGCTCAAGACTTCCAATGCTGATCAGGTTTAGTAAGCTACGTGGACACGTAGAGCTTGTCTTTGAGCTAGACGTAAACACCCTTGAATACACCGAAGTCAATCGGGAAAAATGGACAGAGCCGGGGAAATATCTAAAGTTTCGATGCGAAGGTGTACCGCTAAGTCAATAGGGATAGAACCATAGGGGTGCCGTCCGCTCTATGCGCCTAGCATTTTGAAAAACTGATCTATACGAAAAGAGGCCTCCTCAGCGAAATTGATTGTTCTCAAGCACTCAATTCGATAAGGAAAGCCTCATGGACGTACACAAGATCCTGGGGACACACACATTTCCTCAAGATCCTGGGCACAAGATCCTGGGCACACACACATTTCCCGGGCGGGTAGTTGATTGCCTGGACGGGTAGGTGTAGGTTTTTCTGTTGAGTCGATTTGGCAATACAGTTTGGAGGGCTCGGCGATGGCTAGAGTTGCTCGGGTGGAGGCGTTCGCGCCGGATGAAATTGCTACTGTCCATGTCATGAATCGTGTCGTTCGGCGCTGCTTCTTGATGGGAAACGACGAACTCACCGGTAAGAATTACGATCACCGGAAAACTTGGGTCGAAAATGAACTCAAGCGACTTGCGGCCAGCTTCGGGATCGACCTGCTTGGGTTTGCAATACTGTCAAACCATTTTCATTTGATACTCAGATCGCGTCCGGATGTGGTCGAGACTTGGGACGATACCGAGGTCGCTCGACGGTGGTTGATGCTGTGCCCGATTCGCAAAGCCGCTGATGGCGGACCGGCTGAGCCATCGGAACCCGAACTGAATTCGATTCGCTTCGATGCTGACAAGCTGAAGACGATTCGCAGTCGCCTGAGCGACGCCCCTGTACTCGGGGGAGAAGGGGACGGGGGTTGAGGGGCGTTTTGCAGTTCGCATGAGCTAGAGTCTTTGTTCCAGCCGCCTTGTGTGAATCCAATGGATGGCATCGCTTGCTGCAGAAGGGCGTGAAGTTCCACGCT
>JANRMD010000570.1:0-6341 GCA_033761895.1 Pirellulaceae bacterium
CGATCTGTCATTGTCGAAAGCCTTGGGTCTGGTTGTTTTGAAGTGTCGTAACTCCTTTACATACCAGAACTAAGGCTTTCGCGCTACAGGGCTCAATCAAAAAGCGTATGCAATATCCGGGCTAGCGCCGTCGGCTCACTCACGGTGCCTCTGTAATTCAATCGTTCTCGAGCAGTTCGAGAGTACTGCTGTACCAGTCGCACCCCAGACTCGATCAACCCAAAAATCTAATCTGGACAGAGCACTAGTTGCTTTGAAGCCACAACCGTGCGGGTGAGCTCAAAGTTGCAAATTTCTAAGATTCTCTGAAAGATCCGATCCAGAGCGAGATACCAGACTGTAGGACGAGGTGACAGTAACACCTCGCAACACCTTAAAACGCTGCGTTTTGGAGCCAAACATGTGGTTTAATTCAACGACTGAAGACAGACTCGCTCAGCCACCTCAAGCACCCTCAATCATTGCAATCTTGATTGGGCTCTTTACAGGTCGGCGACCGTAACGGCAGTATGATGACAGGCAACTTCGATCGAGAGCGGGAGCACTGATCTGCCTCAATAGTCACAAACAGCGCCTTTGTGCCTTCGTGAAACCTCTTGAATTCTCTCACAGAGACACAAAGGCACGGAGTATCTGAGCGGTCTCAAGCTGCTCGTCGAACTTACTCTGCAAACAGCAGCTTTCCATCCAGTTGCAACGAGTCAGCCGTAGTCGACAGTGAAAGATCACCCGCTTGGAAGAGATCGATGATGGCCATCAGCACTGCAATCTCCTGCTCTGCGGCCTCTTGCGAATGACCTTTGTCGAGCATGTTTTGGGCGACCAGTTGAGCTTGATTGTCAGCCAGAATTTCACGCAACGTCGGGACTTCGAGAAAAGCCACCGAGTTTGGCTTGCGTCCAGCAGCATCTGGCTCGGCTGGGGCAGGGACCTCCGCTTGAGCCAGATCCGTCGCTAGTTGCTTGGAACTTGACAACACCATGCGCTCTCCCGCGAACGCCAGCGAAGGAGAGAAGTTGAAATTGATCTTGGCTTTGGAATCGGTATCTTCCGGTTCGGGAACGTAGGTGGCCGCGATCAACTTGATCTTCTCAACCGTTTCCATGGCTAGATCTAGCTGTGGCTGGCCGTTCATGGCGCCCAGGACATTGATGAAGCCGACGAAGCTCTGAAACACGCGTCGAAATTGGGGCACCGTTGCCTCGGGATCGCGCAACCGAGTGACGATGGCAAAAGCGGGCAGCTTGATCGCTGGTTTGACAACAAAGTCCTCAGGATTCTGCCGGGTGACCACGAATTGCCACTCGGGATACAGAGATCCGAGAATGTCTTCACCAAAATCTTTGCCCGAGAAGAAAGTCGTTAGTTGACTATCGGCTTGGGCAAGTTCATCGTTAGCTTTGTCCGTCATGAGATCGCCCGCGCGCAGCCACATTTGCGATAGGTCGCGATAGGTGCTAAGTGTGAAGATACTATCGAGCAATGCGATTGGCTCTTGCGCTTGACCACTGTTGTCCGTTCCGAAATAGTATTCACGATCTCCGACCCATTCGGCTGCATGGGGTGTGCGCACCGACAAGTGCAATTGCGTGTTGTCAATCGACAATGCGGCTGTACTAAATGGAGTATTCTTGAGATTGCTAACCAGTCCTCCGAACAACATTTCCGCGAGGATATTCTCGGTGCGACCACTATAGAGGTCTTTCATAGCTCCGGCATCGCGAATAGTAGTAATGTCCGTATACGACCAAGCGGTGAAGGTTGCTGGTTTGGTAGCAGTAGCGGCGACGAAGCTCTCTTGACTGGCCAGAGTATCGCTACCTCCATCAAGATGTTGATCGATGATTCGTTTTCCAAGCTCATCCTTGTTGGTGATCAATAACCACGAATCGAGCGCGGAGATCTTTATGTTATTGATTTCGTAAGCAGTCAAGCCACGATACTCGATCTTCTTGATCGGATCGGGCTGGCCTTGCGCTGCTAGTTGGATGGCTTGAAAGACCGCTTTGCGAAGGTTGATCAGTGTCTCCAGGTCTTTGGCTTTGATGAGCATGACTGCGCCCTGAGATTTTGCATCGAAGGCCAAGTAGATACCACCTTCGCCGATGGCCGCGAGGGCTTCATTCCAAGGCATGCCCATGTGACCTTCGAAGAGGCCAACGCCAAGTTGGAATTTGAGAAAATCGGGGGACTTGATCGCCTTGCTGTAGGCCTCGACCTTCTCAATCTTTGATCGCAGTGGATGGTGCAGCAGAAGCTCAATCAACTTCGGCGGCTCGGGGATCTCCGTGTAGAGTACCGTCGATTTGGGTAGCAATTGCGCCGCGGTGTTTGTCTGAGCATACGCCGGTACTACAAATGCCGCGAACAGATAGCCAGCGATCAGTTGGTATGCGATACGTGAAGAATTCGCCATAGCGCGGAGTTCCGGAGGGATTTTGAAGAAACATCGAGGGGATGGTCGGGGGAATGGGTGCAACCGCACCGCCAGCTATTGTAGACACAACTCAGCCGTCGACGCCACTTATCGGGTAGCGGAAGCCGTCAACGGCGTGTTGATCATTGGGTAGCGGAAGCCGTCAAGGCTTTCGGAGGCTGCCAGTACTCGCGAAATTCTTGAAGGGTTAGCGGCGGTTACCAGAGCAGAAACCGGGGCTAACGCCCATCGGTTAATCCCGCAGATTTACTCTGCGGATCGTTCGGTTTCTCACTAATCTTCAGACGCGGTGACGAATGGCGACGAGGGCTGAGGTTGTTAGCAGCCTACGCTTAGCCGAGTCGCAACATCCCGGCCGGCTCGTCCTCGAAATGCTTGACGCATTCCGCTACCCCAAATCGAATGTCTCCCTGATGCAAGGATCGCAACACGAGAGCCGCTGAAATTGCACGGCATCAGTGACGATCAAATCGGCTGACGCCAACCGTATCACTTCGTTTGAACTGACCCGCGGTGGCTCTCGTCACATAAATCTCACATAAATCTTACATAAACCCGTGTGCATTGCTGTTGGCAAACGCTTGGGGACTCCAACGACTTTCGGCAAGCAAGCCTGCGATCGAGTCTGAAAAGAACATGCCTCTCGGTGTAAGCCCATAAGTCCCCTCATCATCATGCAGCAGCCCCTCGGCCACTAACAGATTCAAGCGATCGATGTATCGAGCCCACGCAGTTGTTCCAAAACGCTCCACGAAACTGGCTTTGTTAACTCGAAGAGCCGCCAAGCGCCGAGTCAAATGAAGCAACTCAAAATCCTCTGGCTGATAAGCAAAGTACCTATTCCAGGTCGGACCATCAGAGTGAACCGCTTGCAGGTACTCCACCGAGCTTTCTGGGTTTAAGGTCTTGAGCGCATACCGTCCCTTATCGGCTGAAGAGAACGAGATCCCCGATGGCCCAAAGCCGAGTACTTGACAATGATCGGATTCATAACTGATTGGCTCATATTGGTAGCGACGTGGGTCGTCCGTTAGCTCAACACGTTCAAAGTTGGTTAAGGATGTTTGACGGAAACCGCTCGCAAGCAACATCTCGTGCAAAGCGAACCAGTTGTCAGCAGCTCTGTCATTGTCAGGCAGCGACGCAAGCAACTCATCATCACGAGACCAAACGCTCCCCAACCCACGAAACATGACTAAGTGATAGACGCAGATCTGGTCGAGCCCGATACTGATCGCCTGACGAACATCGTCGCGCATCTCCGCAAGTGACTGACCAGGAAGATTGCATAACAAGTCGCCGCTTACCGTCATGTGACGACTATGTGCGGCGTCAACTGCTGCGGCAAAAGTGGATGGACCACCAAATGCAAGGCGTCCCATCTTCTCAAGTCGAGCTTCTGAGAATGTTTGTATGCCCATGCTGATGCGAAAGTGGCGTGCCGGCAACTCTTCACGCATCACGTCCAGCAGCAAGGGCTCACCTCGAACAAAATTGCGAGGCACTCCTTCCAACGAGACCTCTGCTTTTGAGACATCGAACACCTGAGCAATTTTTTGAGCTAACTTTCGGAACGGCTGAGGTGGAGTCAGGTTGGCCGTCCCACCACCAAAGTAAAGCCCTGCGACGGTTGCAGCCCGAAAGTCTGGTTGCTGTGCGAGCCGATTGTCAATCTCCTGGATCACACCGCTGACAACCGCAGCACTCTTCAGCGCACTGAAGGTCTCATGGGGAAAGGTGCAGAAGCCGCAACCGCTGATCTTGGGATTACAGAACGGATGAGGCAATACGCCCACAAGCAGTTCATCCTGAGAGTTTCGAGGAAGCACAAACGACGAATCACTCTTGGCCGCAAGCTCGCGCACCTTTGGATCGGCATAAGGCATGGCTGCGGCGAGGGGATACCCATGCAGTAGCCGGTGGCGCTGCGGTCGCGCCATGAATTTTGACAATCGAGTACGAAGATCGGACGGGGTGTGCAGCAATGCAGATGATATGGGAAGGCTCCTAAAGACAAAGAAACGGCAGCGAACATTTCTCATTGCGATTCCCATGCCAAGTCCTTACCACGTGGCGCAAGTCGTTACCTGGAAGCAACTTGCGAACAACCCCACCCTTTCGAAGCTGATCACGGGAACGAGCTATGCTACAATTCTTGTAGGTCGCGCTACATTCTTTGTAGCAGCGCAGTTATTGCCAGTTCTTTCACGAACGAGAATCTTGAATGTCACTTTTAACGGCCAGTGAATGGCGGGTCGCGGAAGCGATAGCGGGCATCGGCTATGTAAACCCCTTCTTGCCCGAACGAATTGAACTGGAGAAGAAAGCGCTCGGCGACCAGTGCATCCAGTCGCAGCCCTTCTTGCAATATCGCCCCGACTGCTCGGTAGGCGATATGTTTCCAAACGCGCCTCAACTGCGTCAGCGTTCCGAGCAACTGCTGAACAAGATGCGAACGAAGCTTGTGGCTCATGAGCCCGCGACCGAGCGCGAGTTAGAGATTTATGAGAACTTGGTACTCTACCAACTCTATGCTCGCTACATGAACAATGCGATGGAAGTGCCGGTAGTTAGCTTCTGTGTGCGTCCTGAAGGGGACGTGCTCGACGTCTATAGCGCCTTCGTTAAGGACTTCCAAAGATATCTCATATTGCCCGAAAGAAACCTGCCATCGAATTTGGACCGAGACATCATTTTTGCGGGCCTGTTCCAGATAGAACGCGCCTTCTTTCACATCTTTAGACATATCCTCGGTCCATCCATGGCCGCTGCCCAGTTACGAGCTGCGATCTGGCAATCGATCTTTACGCACGACATGCGCTGCTACATGCGCTCGCTGTACCGATACATGGGAGACGTGACGACATTGATTACCGGACCATCGGGAACAGGCAAGGAGTTGGTTGCGCAGTCGATCGCGTATTCCCGCTTTGTGGAATTCGATTCGAAGAAACGGAAGTTTGTCGCGTCCTACCAAGACAGCTTCATCGCTCTCAATTTATCCGCCATCGCACCGACACTGATCGAGTCGGAACTGTTCGGGCACGCCAAAGGCGCTTTCACGGATGCTAAAGTCAACCGGCAGGGATTCCTTGACGAAGCTCTATGCCCACGTTGGGGAACCGTCTTGCTGGACGAAATCGGTGAGCTCGACGGATACATCCAAGTCAAGTTGCTACGAGTCTTGCAGAGTCGTGAGTTCCAGCGCGTAGGTGATTCACAGACTCGGAAGTTTGTTGGCAAAATCATCGCCGCAACCAATCGTGATCTCGCCGCAGAAATGGAAGCTGGGCGATTTCGGGAAGACCTGTATTACCGATTGTGTGCAGACCGCATCGAAACCCCCTCACTACATGCTCAATTGGAAGAATCACCTGATGGCATCCTGAATTTTGTGAGGTTCATAGCCACCCGCATGCTCCCTCACACTCCCGAGGAAGCGGGTCGGCTTACGGACGAGGTTGTCGACTGGATCAACAAGAACCTCGGACCTGATTACGCTTGGCCCGGCAACATTCGTGAACTTGAACAATGCGTACGAAGCATCATGATTCGTGGCAGTTACACACCGCTCCGCAGTCATTCACCACAGAGTTCGTCTATGGTCAATTTCATGGCGGGCGTAGCAGCTGGCAAGCTCAATCGCGACGAGCTGTTGGCTGGCTATTTTTCGCTAGTGTACGCAAAGTCAGGGAGTTACCGCGCAGCCAGTCGGCAACTCGGCGTCGACTGGCGAACCGTCAAAGAGACCATCGACGCGGAACTTGCCTGCAAGATACCGCCTGAGAATTAATCCGAGTGTCGCACAATTGTCCCAATTGTTGCAGTTACTGGCTGCAGTTACCAATTGCAGCTACCAGTTGCAGCTACCAGTTGCAGCTACGATTGGGACAATCGTGCGACA
>JANRMD010000571.1:0-5706 GCA_033761895.1 Pirellulaceae bacterium
TGCCGAAGCGAACCACTTTGGATCCGAACCTGCGCTGGCTGTGGATTCCAGTTGATACGCGCGACTAAGGGCTATGCTGCGTATTAGTCTGCGCACATCGTACTTCGAATGTTCGAAGTCTCTTGACAACCAATTGAGCAAACCTGGGTGACTGGCCGGATGAAACGAATCCAGCGCATCGACGGGATGGACAATCCCTCGACCAAACATCCAACCCCACATCCGATTGACCATCGCTTCAGCCACTAATGGATTGCCTTCCAGCACTTGGTCAACAAACTGTTGCCGTCTTGAGAACTTTGGCACTTTAGGCTCGCCACCAGCCACTGGCAAATAGAGATCTTCTCGATCCTCTTCTTTCGCATCTTTAGCCGGGCGAGCCTCTTCGATCGGTTTGGCGCGTAGAAAGACCAGTTTGTTTTCAGATGATTTGCCGCCGATGTTGGTGAACTCGGAGAAGCCACCAATCGCGGACTCAGCCATGCGTGGACCATCAGGTGTATCCATGTTCGTGCTGCGATTGAAGAAGGCGACCAGGCCCCAGTAATGACGTTGCTCAATTTCAGAGGCGAGCGGATGGTCGTGGCACTGCGCACAGTCGATACGAACTCCAAAGAAGTCTTTCGAAATTGCTTCGGCTATGTCCTGGTGTTTATTCTGTCGCGAATAGAGATACCAGACCGCACCGCGATCTTCGGCACGCGTCGGTCGAGCCAAGATCACTTCGCGCGCCACCTCATTCCACGGCCGGTTGTTTTGAATGGCTGAGGTCAAGAACTCCATCCAGCCAGTTTTATCTCGCCCGCCTTTGTCAGGGCCCCCTTTGTCAGGGCCTTTACGCTCTGGTTCTTTGCGTCCCATGAGAACTGCGTTGAGCACTTCGGCCATATGGTGAGCGTGTTCAGTGCTGGCCAGCAGCGAATCCACCAACTGCTCGCGTTTGCGACTATCGGTGTTGCTGACAAGCAACGTCAGCTCAGATTCAAGTGGAATACGTCCGACAAGATCCAGATAGAGCCGACGCGCGAAGGCTGCATCGTTGGCAACACCTGCTGGCGTGAATGCGTTGGATCGCCAAGCCGACTCGAGCGCGAGGTCGATCACTTGCGATGGATGTAATCCCAGCGGAAGTGCGCTAATTGGGTCGTTAGGTTTCTCTGATGCAGTTTCTTGCTCTGGATGCTGAGCTGCATTCGCAAGCCATTCTTTGGGAAGCGACTCTTGCTTAAGACTCTCGACCCAATTTTTGATCAGTCCAATCTCCTCCTCGGTGAGCTGCCCATCGGGTGGCATATGTTTCTTAGCTTGCGGTGCTAGTACTTCAAGCAACAGACTATCCGTCGGATTCTGAAGATCGATCGCAGATCCACTCAGTCCTCCGCGAATCAAGCCTGCGATCGTTTCCATGTGCAGCTTGCCCGCGTGTTCGCTGTCACTGTGACATTCCAAACAGTTTTTCGAAAGCACCGGTCGGACGGTGTTTTCCCAAGCTACTCTGAATTGTGTGGCCGCACTTGAGCTCGCCGTCTTCGATTCCGTCGACGCGGTCTCTTGGCCACCAGCGTTTCCACAAGAAGCGTAAACGATCAGTGCAAGCACGATAAAAACAGACAAAGACGGTTTCATGAGGCAGGCGGAACTTAAGCGAGACTACGGGTGGGCTGAGGTGAGCGATCCATTATAACTCAATTCCACACGATGCAGTGAGTGTTTTGGTTTTCGTTTGCGTTACGACTCACAACACCGCTGTGGCGACTGAGTCATCACCCAACTCGATCGTAAATGATACCGTTCAACTTCGGCGGCTCTTGTGTTACACTTGTTGCGTTGGGCAGACTTCTTTTTGTGAACGATAGCTCCTTCGTTTGCACTGGCACAGCCAGTGGCACACCGAACCAAAACTCGCCACCCAAAACAAACCAACCCCAAAATCAAACTGTGTCGAAACACTAGTGCTCCGACACCATTTGACTTTGGGGTTGAGTGTCGCACAATTGTCTCAATTGTTGCAGCTACGTGCGACCATAAAACAGTAACCCCAAAGTTAAGCTGTGTCGAAACACTAGGTTGGGAGCATACTTTTGGCAAGCCACATAGATCAAACACAAGAACTCCGCCGAGCGAGAATGATCGCCGCCGATGATACGCCAGCCAAGCGACTCGAACGTTTGGCGGAAATTCAGATCGCATCGATGGCAATCCTGAAAGGCAACCCCGCTGCCTACCAAGCTTATCTAAAACGCAACTATGCAGCTAGAAGAACGGAATTTGTGGATGGCACCTGGAAACCCGTTGCTCGTTCTTGAACACCTACGAAAACACGATATTCCCCTTGTCGTTATTGGTGGCTACGCAGTGACCTTTCATGGGTATGTGCGTGCGACGGAAGATGTTGACATCGTTTTCGTGCGCAGTAGCTCAAGTGAAAACGCACTGCTGAAAGCACTCGATGAAATTAATGCATGCTGGATTGGAAATGAAGTCGATCCCGTCACCGGACTCGAGTCGCTGATCCGAGTTAGCGCCGCATACGTCCATACAACGCGATTGATGATGCTGGTAACGGATCTTGGTTTTCTAGATGTTTTTGACTACGTACCAGGCTGTCCTGATGTCTCAGTCGAAGAACTTCATTCTGCATCAGTACAGCATCCAAGTGGATATCGGTTTGCGTCACTAAAGTTGTTGAGGCAAATGAAACGAGCCTCCGGTCGTCCGAAAGATCTGCTTGACTTGGAAATGCTCCCAGAGGATTAGCCGCAGTGCGCTAGCACCGGTTCCCGCGGCAGAAACCGGTGCTAACGCACTTCGGTTAATAAGCCCAACCCACATTAGATTTTGGGGTTGAGTGTCGCACAATTGTCTCAATTGTGGCAGCTACGATTGGGACAATCGTGCGACAATAAAACAGTCTCCCCAAAGTTGAATTGCGCCAAAGCACTAGCACTAGTCTAGTGCTCTGTCCACATAGATTTTGGGGTTGATCGAATTCGGGTGGCACGCCCTGAGGCTCTGCGAAGGGCGTGGGATCTCAAATTCCGATCAGTGGCTGCGTTGCATCGCCAAACTCTTTGGAGTCGATTCCCATGCGGTTCATGAGCGATAAATAAAGACTACACAGCTTGCGTTCGCCTTCGGGGCGTTCTTTGAAATCAAGCACTCGGCCGGTTTCTAGTTTGCCACTCAGCCCGCCCATGGTTAAGAGCGGCACGCGAGTCGAATCGTGTTTGCTGCCAGACCACATATTGTTGACGAACATCAAGCAGGAATGATCGAGCACACTCCCCTGCCCTTCTTGCATCGAATCGAGCTTCTGGGCGAGGTAAGCCAACTGGCTGCAGTAGTAAGTCGTAACGCGTTCCCATTCCTCCGACGTGTCATCATGCGACGCCAAGTGATGCGGCTTGCGAACATGCAAAAACGGATAGAACAAGCCAGAGATATCGCGACACAGAAGTAGTGAAGCGATGCGAGTGCGATTGGATTGGAATGCAAGCGCAATGATGTCACACATCAGTCGCATATGCTCGCGGATGTCTTCAGGCAAACCGTTGTCGGGACGATCCATTTTGAACAGATCGCGGCCCTTTTGTTCGACCGAATCTCTGGCTTTATCGACTGAGCTACGTTGACGCTCGATTCGCTTTTCAACTTCGCGGATGCTGGTTAGGTATTCATCGATCTTCGACCGGTCGCTGGCGCTGGCCTGCGCTTGCAAGCGACTGGCGTCTTCCATCACGCGGTCAAGAATACTCTTGTTGCGTTGCGTGCCGCGATTTTCAAACAGACTATCGAAGGCCAGCGACGGATAGACTTCCATAGGCACAGGTGATGTAGCATTCTGCCACGAGATGTGCGAACTATAAGCCATCGAAAAATTGGTTTCGTGATAACCCGTCGTCGGTTGTTCGCAGCCGAGCACCAAACTGGGCACAATGTCATCTTGTCCAACTGCGTTCGCCATGGCTTGATCGACACTGATGCCACCACGCAGTTCAGCCCCTTTCTTCAGTGCGGCTCCTGACAAGATGTTGCCAGTTTGTCCTGGGTGGATGCCGACTCCTGTTGCATTCTTGTTGAACAAGCCGTTGATGACATTCAACTTTTGTTTCAGCGGTGCAAGCGGTTCCAAGCAACGGCTCAGTTCCATGTCCGCTCCGCTCCCCTTGGCCCACCAATGTTCGGGGTGAACACCGCAGGCCATAAACAGAACTGCAAAACGAGTTGGAATCGTGTTGGCTTCGTTACCATAGTCAGACTTCGAAACTTCTTGGCCCCAAACGGGCATCGATTCCAACCAAGGCAAACCAACGGCTACGCCGGTACCGCGCAACCACTCGCGACGTGACAGTACGAACTTTCGACGAGCTTGTTTATCGCGATTGGGCATGAATGGTCTCCGTTTGCGAAGCTGCTGAGCCTCGTTTGTTTCTGAACTGTGGACTGCGAACGACGGTCTCGAAAGCAGTTTGAATGCGATTGTCGCTCTTCTGCTGTTAACAAGCACTTTATTGATGCGCAGATCTTCGGGAACGATCAAACTTCGCCCCAACGCATAGGATACTAAACTTTGGCAGAAGTAGCGCAAAAACCTGGGCTTGACGCGCCACCTCGGCGTTCTTAAGGCATCTCACCGATTGACCTTGTATGACCGACAGACACTAGCTCGCTGACATTTATGGCTATTACTATCGCAACAAAGGCTCTGTACGAGACAGAATCCACCTTTACGAAAACTATTTTTGGAAAATGCCGAGAATTTACTTGCCCCCCCCCCCTCAAAACCTGATACATTGAGCCAAAACTATTGCTGGTCGACCTGATTCCTAGATTCTAGTACCGCACTCTTGCAGATACGAATCGAAGCAATGACTAGATTAAGACCAATCCCTACACTCTTCGGAATATTGCAATTACTATCAGGGCTATCCTTTGGGCAAGCGTTGACTTCGGACGAAAGTCAAAGTCAACGGATTTCGACTTTTCAAATCGCACCAGACGAGAAGACCGGACCGCGCGAGAAAAGACCAGTTACCTTGAATTCCACTTCACTGACGCTTGGCGGCCTCAACGAAGAAATCACGCACAACCTGGGGGATCTAAGGGCAGATCGCGAATATCGAATTAATTTGCAGATTAAAAATAAGACTGACCAGCGATTAACAACCTCACGCATACAGACCTCATGTGGGTGCATCAAAGCAACTACAGAAATCGGTAAACCTGTCGCGACGGAAAACGAGTTCACCGTCGCTCTTTCAATTTCCACGACTGAACCAAAGCCGTTCGAACGAACCGTTACCCTACTCACGAAAAACGACGACGAGGAACGACCATTCGCGACGGTTCGATTGACGGCGAACGTCGTTCAAGTTGTAAAAATCGCTCCAACAAACATTGTACTAAACCCCGACGAGGAGAGTCGGCTTGCCGAATTTAAACTGCTTTCAAACTTTGCAGATGTGTCGTTTAAAGATACCCAACTTGAACTAGAGTCAGCGTGGAGTTCGGGCGGTAACATTGTCCAAAAAACGCAGCACGAGGTTCTTGCATCGCTTCGAATCGTGCCCGAAAAGCGGACTGACACGACAGCACAAATGTTCGCAAAACTTACATATGTTGACAAAGATGGGTTTCACACAGCAGAAATCCCAATTTACCTGTCTCGAAGAGAGAAGCTAACTGCCTTTCCTGAAAAGCTGAAAC
>JANRMD010000572.1:0-13304 GCA_033761895.1 Pirellulaceae bacterium
TCGAGCGTTGGCGGTTCAGTCAGTAGTCACTAACGGCTGCTACCGGACTATCTTGCGCTCACGCAAGACGGCCACGACTTGCTCAATGCACTCTTCGATCGATTGCTCGTGAGTATTGAGTACTAGTTCGGCATTGGTGGGCGCTTCGTAGGATGTATCGGCAGCGTGCTGACCGCCGGGGTCACGCTGCTGACGAACTTCGTCGGGCGCGTTGACGTGGACGGTTATGAAGTTGTCCTTGCCGATCAGGTCGGCAGCTTTCGAGCGGACCGATTGCGAAGGAGCCACCATCGCGGCCAAGCAGATTAAGCCGTTATCGTTTAGCAATCGAGCGATATGCGCGGCGCGGCGTAAGTTTTCAGATCGGTCTTCAGCGGAGTAACCCAGATCATGGCTCAAGCCGCGACGCATCTGCTCGCCGTCGAGCACGATTGCGGTGCGTCCCATATCGAACAGAACCCGCTCTACACCCCGAGCAATCGTCGACTTGCCGCTACCGCTCAGTCCCGTAAACAGTACCGTGGCTGGGCGTTGCCCCAAACGAGCTTGACGTTCGACGGGCGTGACGGACTTGATACCTTCGCTAGTTCCGGTGCTTTGAACGTCTTCGATTTCCCATTGGGCAATCTTGGCTTTCTTATCCAGTTCACGACTGGTAATCATACCGGCAGCGACAGTGATGTTGCTGATGCGGTCGATGATGATGAAAGCGCCGGTCGTGCGATTGCGACGATAGGGGTCGTAGTAAATCGGCTGACTGAGAGTGATCGTGCAACGACCGATTTCGTTGAGTTGCAAGTCGGGAGCTGGTGAACGATGCAGTGAATTCACATCGACGCGATAACGCAACGACTCAATTTGGCCAGGGATGGTTTGGTTCGCGTGCTTGAATAGATAAGTCTTGCCTGGCACCATCGCTTCAGCACTCATCCAGACCAGCATCGCATCGAAGTCGTTGGAAACTTTGGGGACGTTCCCGGGACGTACAATCATATCGCCACGACTGCAATCGACTTCGTCGGTCAGTGTCAGCGTGACCGATTGTGGCGTAAATGCTTCTTCGATTTCGCCGTCGAAGGTCACGATACTCTTCACTTTGGTCGTGCGCCGCGAGGGCAAGACCATGATTTCATCGCCTTTGCGAATGATGCCTGAGGCGAGTGTTCCGCAGAAGCCGCGGAAGTCCAAGTTGGGTCGGTTGACATACTGAACTGGGAAACGGAAATCTTCGAGATTGCGATCGGAACCGATGTAGACTGATTCCAAGAAGTTCATCAACGTGCTGCCGCGATACCAAGGCATGCTGGGGCTTGGATCGACAACATTGTCACCATTGAGAGCCGAGATTGGAATGAAGTGCAAATCGGGCAGGTCCAAGCGAGCCGCGAAATCGCGATAGGCTTGGCAGATCTCGTCGAAACGTTCTTGGCTGAAGTCGACTAAGTCCATCTTGTTGATGGTGACGACAACGTGGCGAATGCCAAGCAGCGAAACGATGAAGCTATGCCGCTTGGTTTGTGTCAGCACGCCGTAGCGAGCGTCGATCAAGATGACTGCGAGGTCGGCCGTTGATGCGCCCGTAGCCATATTGCGAGTGTATTGCTCGTGGCCTGGTGTATCGGCGATGATGAACTTGCGTTTAGCGGTCGAAAAATAACGATAGGCAACGTCGATCGTGATCCCTTGTTCACGTTCAGCCTTCAAGCCGTCGGTAACCAAAGCTGGATCGAATTTGCCACCGGTAGTGCCGTGAGTGACCGATTCACTTTCGAGCTGTGCGAGTTGGTCCTCGTACAGCATTTTCGAATCGTACAGCAAGCGACCGATGAGTGTGCTCTTGCCGTCGTCAACGCTACCGCAAGTGATGAAGCGGAGCAGCTCTTTACGCTCGTGCAATGCCAAGTAGGCGTCGATATCGGTAGCAATCAGATCGCTTTTGTGACTCATGGTTTCTTACTATGAACGTTGGATTATCAAAATCTCCGGATCGCTAATACCGTCCGGTTTCGTGTTGTCTTATCAGCCGGTTGCCTTATCAGCCGGAAGCCGCTAGCCTCCGGTTACGTCGCCAACCGGGGCTAGCGCCCTGCGGCTGATCACGCCTGTGAAATGTGCGCATTGTCTGTATCTGTGCGATAGCAATGCGAATGCTATTCCGTATTAGAAATACCCTTGCTTCTTCTTCTCTTCCATACCCGCACCGCCTGCGTCTTTGTCGATCATGCGACCCTGGCGTTCGCTGGTTGTAGCGAGCAACATCTCTTGAATAATCTGTGGCAAAGTTGTTGCTTCGGATTCGACGGCACCGGTCAGCGGATAGCAACCCAGAGTGCGGAAGCGGACTCGTTTGGTGATTAGTTTTTCACCTGGCCTAAGCTTGAGGCGATCATCGTCTTTCATGATCAAGGTTCCGCCGCGTTCGACGACGGGGCGATCTGCCGCGAAGTACAGTGGCACAATCGGAATCTTCTCGAGGTGAATGTATTGCCACACATCCAGCTCAGTCCAGTTGCTGAGCGGGAACACGCGAATGCTTTCGCCTGGGTTCACTTTGGTGTTGTAGAGGCTCCAAAGTTCGGGGCGTTGGTTCTTGGGGTCCCAGCGATGGAACTTGTCGCGGAAAGAAAAGACTCGCTCTTTGGCCCGTGATTTCTCTTCATCGCGTCGGGCTCCACCGAAGGCAGCGTCGAAACCATGTTTATCGAGGGCCTGCTTGAGCGAGTCGGTCTTCATTACTTCCGTGTGCTTCTCGCTATTCTCGGCTGGATCGAGCCCCAGTTTCAGCCCTTCGTGATTGATGTTCACGATCAGATCCAGACCCAACTCCTTACGTGCATAGTTTTCGCGGAACTCGATCATCTCGCGAAATTTCCAAGTCGTGTCGACATGCATGAACGGGAACGGCGGTTTGTCAGGGTAGAAGGCCTTGAGCGCTAAGTGCGTCATGACCGACGAATCCTTGCCGATCGAATAAAGCATGACAGGCTTTTTAAATTCGGCAGCGACTTCGCGAATAATGTGGATGCTCTCGGCTTCCAGCAACTTCAGGTGTGTTAGCGAATAGGCGGACATGAAATTAGTTCGTTAGGGTTCAAATTTGAAAGGTTATTGAGGCTCTATCTTGATCCAAAAGGGACGATTCTCAACCCCAGTCTGGCGTCGGTATCTACTCGCTGGACGTTGAGGCAGTGCACCGCTCGAGACCTGGTTCCGGGTCACGATCTGGGCCGCCGGATCTGCAAAATGACCGATTCAGACTCGGTACCCGGCATGTTGTAAGACACCAGTTTCCGAAGCTCGATGCCGTTCAACAGACCGCGATGCCGAGCTTCCCCGCGTTCTTCGACCCATCGCGGCCCCTTGATGGCTAGCAATCGATCAAAGCAATGCCAGTAGTCCTTAAGCCAACCAGCCAGTTGCGCGAGCGAACCAACAGCTCGAGTCACCAAAGTACCATATCGCCATTCTTCGAGAACATCCTGAACTCGCATGGCATGCACTTGCACAGGTAGTTTCAACTTTAGGACCATGTCGTCAACAACGCGGGATTTTTTCGCAACGCTATCACAGAGACTAACGGTCAGATCCGGCCTCAGAATTGCTAGAACAATCCCAGGTACCCCACCGCCAGTCCCCACATCCAAAACTTCATCATTTTCCGCCAGCTGTTGTGCTAAATGCCAGCTGTCCAACAAATCGCGTCGGGCAAACAGATCGAAATCAGTATGCCGAGTCAGATTGATTTTTTCATTCCAATCCCAAAGCAACCGGCAATAATTTTCAACTTGATCCAGTTTTTCGGCGTCGATCTGCAGCCCCAGTTTGTCTGCAGCAATTCTCAAGCTCGGGCTGGGTGCTTCGGCAAGTGGCGCAGGCGATTCGATCGGATCTTCTTCGGGAGGCAATTCCATGAACTCAGGTCTTCTAAGTGATTGGGGTTGGGGTAAGTTTTTAGAACACGTGTCTAGAGTGTCCTTAGCTTTGCAAGCCGCAAGCTTGTGATTGCGACCAGATCAGTCCGCTCGCGATAGTGGTGGGTGAAACCATCGCAATATTTCTTCGGTATCGGCCAAGTCCCGTTCAACGCGATGCGCACCAGCAGACTGCAACGATTCCGCATCGCACCCTCCTGTGCAAACGGCCAAGCAACGCACGTTCATCGTCAACGCCAAATCCACATCTAACTCGGTATCGCCGATGATGACAATACGCTCAGGCGTTAAGTGACCGGCGTGTTGGCGTATAGAACTCCAAGCGGGCTCGCTCAAGTCGCGTCGCTTTACCGCTTCGTGACCATAAACTCCGAACTTGAAGTAATGCCAGAGTTCAAAGTGCTCGAGTTTGATGCGTGCGGATTCGGGCATATTGCCTGTAACGATCCCAAGATGCATTCGCGGATCGCTAACCAGCCTGTCCAGCAGTTCGAAAACTCCTGGGAGAACCCTACCTTCCCGAAGTTTCAGTTCGTTGGGCAGAATACTGAGGTAACGATCGCTTAACTGCCGCAGATTGTGCTGATCTGCAGGGATGCCGACGTTCTCTAGCATTTCGGACATGATCCCACGATCTGTTCGGCCGTGTAGCGGAACAGGTTGTAATTCGGGTCGCTCGAAATGTTCTCGAGCCGCCTGCAACAGCGCGCCACCTCCAGCCCCTGCGGAATCGATCAGGGTTCCATCAATATCGAACAGTAGAACGCACTCGATCTGAGAATTGGATGACGGAATTGAAATTGGGGAGTCTCCAGTAGGTTATGCTGCGCGTTGATTGAGCGCTTGTTGATTATTGGTAGCGGAAACCGTCAAGGTTTTCGGGGGCCGCAGCAGTACTCTCGAAATGCTTGACGCATTCCGCTACGGACTCGAAATGCTTGACGTATTCCGCTACGAAGATCGGTCTTCTTATTTTTCGAGTACCAGTAATTCAACTTTGCGGAAATCCACGGGGTGGCTTTCGGACTGAAGCGAGATGTAACCACCATCCAGCTTGATCGTACCTTTCGCTGCAGCAAGTTCCTTCGAGTGTGCGTCACGCTCGTCGAGCTGCGGCTCGGAGTACTCAAGCACAACTTGGCCATCGATAATGTGTTTGATGACGCCGTGTCCGTGAACTTCGACTTCAACGGTCACCCATTGGTCACCATGGTAGGTCTTTGATTTCGAATCGGTGCAGTGCGGCAGAAACAGCTTGCCGTCCTTTACGACGTTGGTTCCCGGCGTGCAGAGGTTAACCGTATGTCGGGGATCTTTGCCATTGCCGCCGAGGATTTGGACTTCGATCGAAGCCGGAAAATCCTGATCTTTGGTCATCGTTTTGGGGTCTTCGCAGTGCAGCATCATCCCGCTATTGCGTGTTGCCCAGCCCGGGCCGCCAGTGCACTGATCGCCCACAAAGCGATATTCGACCCGCAATCGGTAGTGGGAATAAGGCTGTTTGTAGAACAAGTGACCAAACTTTTCGCCAAAGTTTTCGTATTTATCTTTGTCGTAACGAACTTGCAGCAGCCCGTCCTGGACGCGAAAGGTGTTCCCGTAGTTGTCGCCCAGATCGTGATAGCGGATTTTGGGGGTCCAGCCTTCCAAGTCCTTGCCATTGAACAATTGAATCCAGTTTTCCGTTTTCGGCGCGTCTTGGCCAAAGCTAGACGGTGACGAGCAATGTGTGAAGAACGCAAAAGTAAGAGACAAGCAAAAGAAGCGACAAACGAATGACATGGCAGTCTCCTGAGACTGTTGGAAGGGTATAACCCTGCGGGAAATGTCGAAGTTTATGGAAAAGTTATAGGGTTTGGGGAGCGCCAGCCCCTCCTTGCAAACTGAGGCGAAGCTCACGTCGGCGACAATTAGTAGTACTATTGGGCCGAATCGCTCCCCTGGGCGTTTTCGCCACAATACCCTAGGCTGCGTTGACCGATAGTAGAGGTTGAGGCTAAATATAATGTCTGGGTGGACATTTATCACCCACCATGGGTCACTCTTGCCGAGAGTGATGTGGTTTTCCTGGTTCCAATTCGACTATTGCAAACAAGTCGACCCGTAAAGTCTAATCCAATCGAACTCTCGAAGGGCAATCGCAATGGTGAGCAATCGGAAATCGTCACTGAATCCAGTGGCTCTTGGCATGCTTGGGCTCGCGTTGGTCTGCACGATAGCATTACCGGCACCTGCGCAGACCAAAGGCAAAGCGTTCGATGCGCTGAGCCTCCCGAGCACCAATTTCGCTTTGCCTGGAATGCCTGACGCTAAAGTTGAGTTTTCAGCTCAATATGAATTGGAGAATGGTTCCAAGAGCGGCCGTTTGACCGTCACCGCTAAGATTGCTGATGGATGGCACATTTTTTCGTTAACCCAGCCACCGGGTGGTCCCAAGCCGAGCAAGTTTAAGCTGAACAGTGAGTTCCTTAAGCTGACTGGTCCTTTCTCGGCTGACCATGCCCCTGAAATTGGTAGTGCTGAGGAAGTTTGGCCTGGATTGCCGCTCGAAGAGTATCACGAGAAAGTCGTTTGGACAGCGCCTTTCGAACTGATCAGCGACATCGACCCTTCCAGGACTGAAATCGAAGTCGCGTTCGACGGCCAGGCTTGCATGGAGTCCTGCGTAGAAGTTAAAGAGACGTTCTCGGCCAAGTTCGCTGGCAACTACGGTTCAGCGGAGAAAAATACCTCGATCAAACCCAAGAACACACATGCAACTTGGTCAGCAACCCTGACTCCAAGCAAATTGAAGCCGGGGCAAAGTGGCAAGATTACCCTCAAAGCGGTCCCTGACCCCAAGTATCACGTCTACACGTTCATCAACGACACCAAGTCGACTGACTTCCGAACCTTGATTGTTCCCAGTATTAAGTCAGAGCTAGAAGTTGGTTTGCCGGTATCTTACTCTAACAAAGAACAGACCGACGTCGGGGGCGATGCACCGGTCGAGTATCATGTGGGCGAGGTCGAGTGGACAATCCCGATCAAGGTCCCCATCAAGACTGAGTTGGGTCAGCGTCCCATCGAGATTATGATCGGTTTCTTGACCTGCGATGACAAGAGCTGTGATGCACCCGCCGGTTTATCGCTCAATGGAACTGTCGACGTAGCCGAAGAGGCATCGACTGAGACGGTTCAGATGACCGTCGCGGCAACACCCTACCGAGTTGTTGCCGAAAAGTGGGAGACCGCTACTTTCGGTTCACCAGCCGCAACGGCTCCAACCCTGTCGTTGACGCCTTGGTATTTGTTCGCAGCATTGCTCGGGGGCTTCATATTGAACTTTATGCCCTGCGTGTTGCCAGTCGTGGGTTTGAAGCTGATGAGCTTCGTCAATCAAGCGGGCAGCAGTCGGACTCGTATCATCTCCCTGAATCTCGCGTTTGTGGCGGGCATCATTTCGGTCATGTTAGTGCTCGCGACTGTAACGATTGCGGCCAAGACGTTCTATGGCCAAGCCTTTGGTTGGGGCCAGCAATTCGAGCGACTTGATTTCCAAGTAGGCTTGGCCATGCTGGTCTTTGCGATGGCACTGAGTTTCTTGGGTGTGTGGGAGATTCCTATTCCTGGGTTCGCCACTTCAAGTCACTCGGGCGAGTTGATGCAAAAAGAAGGGCATCTTGGGGCTTACCTCAAGGGGATTCTAACAACTGTTTTGGCAACTCCCTGTTCGGGCCCATTCCTAGGTGCCGTCTTCGGCATCACGCTCAGTCTGTCGCCAGTCAGTATCGTGATTCTGTACGTGACCTTAGGGATTGGACTTGGGTTTCCCTACCTTGCGCTGTGTGCTTATCCTGGCTTTGTTAAGTACTTGCCCAAGCCAGGCCCTTGGATGGAAACGCTCAAGCAAGTGCTGGCGTTCCCATTGTTGCTGACCGTTGTCTACATGATTCAAATCGTTAGCCCGGATTATCGTATCGCCACGTTGATTCTACTGATTGTGGTCTGGTTTGCTTGCTGGCTGATAGGCCGTGTCCCGCCATACTCGGAAACGAAGCAAATTCGCAATGCTTGGGCGATTGGACTTAGTACGATTGCCGTGGGGGCGATTGTGAGCTTCACGGTGTTTGGTCCAATCAAACATTTGCTGCCATGGGAGCCGTACAACGAAGCTCAGCTGGCCGAGTATCGTCGCGAGGGCAAAACGGTGATGGTCGAATTCACCGCCCGCTGGTGTTTGACTTGCCAAGCCAACATGCGGTATGCGATCGATCGCGAAAAGGTCCGTGATGTCTGCAAAGAAAACAATGTGATTACGATGCTGGCTGACAAATCGGAGCCATCACCAGCCATCGACAAGAAACTGCAGGAACTCGGCAGCAACTCAATCCCACTGTTGGCCATCTATCCGCCCGATGCCGAGCCGATTGTGCTGCGCGATACGATCACTCAATCGCAACTGATTGAAGCTTTGATGCAGGCTGGCCCGAGTAAGCAGTTGGCTTGGCAAGCCTATGAAGAGTCGGCTTTGGCTGACTTACGCAAGCAGGGCAAAACCGTGATGGTCCAGTTCTCTGCAAATTTGGATAAGTCAAGCCAAGCGCCGACGGAGGTTTTTGCAGCAGGGAAAGTGATCCGTCTTTGTAGGGAAAACGATGTCGTCACGATGCTCGCGGATAAGTCCAAGGACTCTCCAGCGATTGACAAACTGCTTCGCGAACTTGGCAGCACAACGCTACCACTACTTGCCATCTTCCCACCGAGTGCCTCGCCAATTGTGCTAAGTGGTACTTTGAAAGAAGCTCAACTCGTTGCCGCCCTCGAACAGGCGGGCCCAAGTCGCGTGAAAGCCGGAACTGTGGTCCATGCAGTTTCTACCCCAATACGTTAGGAACCAGTGCGTTAGGAACCAGTGCGTTAGGAACCAGTGCAGTCGATTATTGGGTAGCGGAAGCCGTCAAGGCTTTCGGGGACCAGCCGGCCCGGATGTTGCGACTCGTCGAAGCGTAGGCTGCTAACAACCTCAGCCCTCGTCGCCATTCGTCACCGCGTCTCAAGTTAGTGAGAAACCGAACGATCCGCCGAGTGAATCTGCGGGATTAACCGATGGGCGTTAGCCCCGGTTTTTGCTCAAACCGCCGCTAACCCTTCAAGCATTCCGCTACGAGAACATTCGAAATGCTTGACGCATTCCGCTAATGAATAGAAATAAGTTGATGCCAACTTGTGTCTTGGAGCATGTATAATGGGCGTTTATCGCTTTCATTCATGTCCGCCCAGGGGAGTTGCAGCTTGTCGGGAAAAGAACCAGTCGCAGAAGTCAATTCAGCCGAACAAGCCAAGCTGGATATCGAGCAAGCGGAACAGCTGCGAACCGCTTGCAAAGCTGTACGAAAACAAGTTGCCAAAGCGGTCGTCGGCCAAGAAGAGGTCATCGATCAACTCCTGATTGCGATGCTCGCTCGTGGTCATTGTTTGCTGGAGGGTGTGCCTGGCCTCGCGAAGACACTGATGATCCGCTCGTTCGCGGAATCGATGAGCCTCTCGTTTCATCGGATCCAGTTCACTCCTGACCTAATGCCGGCCGACATTACGGGCACAGACATCATTCAAGAGTCGCATGAGACCGGTCATCGCCAATTGATCTTTGAGCGCGGTCCTATTTTCGCCCAGTTGGTGCTTGCAGACGAGATCAATCGTACGCCACCGAAGACTCAAGCGGCGTTGCTGGAAGCGATGCAAGAGCATGAAGTCACTGTCGGCGGCAAGACTTATCGCTTGGCTGAACCGTTCTTTGTTCTGGCAACTCAGAACCCCATCGAGCAAGAGGGTACCTATCCCTTACCTGAAGCGCAGCGCGATCGTTTCTTATTTCAGGTCTCCGTCGACTACCCATCGCGGCAGCAAGAATCAGACATCATCGATCGTACGACCAGCGGATATCAGTCAACTCTAAAGCCTGTCATTTGTGGTGAGGAGATCGTTGCCTTCCAAAGTCTGGTACGCCGCGTGCCTTTGGCTGAACACGTAAAGAATCGAGTGCTGGATCTGGTCCGATCGCTCCGTCCCGGTGGCGAAAGCCCATTGGCATGGGTAGCGCAGTGGGTTGATTGGGGACCAGGACCTCGAGCTTGCCAGCAACTGGTGCTGGCGGCCAAAGCACGCGCGCTGTTGCACGATCGCTATCACGTCACGACCGATGATGTAGATGCACTGTCGCTACCCGTTTTGCGTCATCGGTTGGTGCCGTCGTTTACTGCCGAGTCCGAAGGCATCCGTCCAGATGACATTATTCGCCGCGCCCTCAAAGAACTGCCGACTCAAAAAGTCAAGATGCTGTAAGTTAAGTTGCTGTAGCATGATACTCGCGTTTCCTTCTTGCTGAGGGCCATTTAAGTCTTGACTTCCGAAACTTGGCGCCGCAAAAAGGGTTGGATAGTAGACTCGCTTCTCGTTTGAATAACTTCTCTCCGATAAAGGACTTTACCGATGTCATCTCGTCAGCAACGTTTGGTGGAAGAGTATCTTGATCAAGCACCTCTGTCGGTAGGCGGCTACTCGCGGCGTCAGTTCGCGAAGTATCTCTCGTTTGGTGCCGCCATGGTGGCTAGTTCCGGTGCATTTGCAGATGAACTGATGAAGACGCCAGCGCTTACCGAAGGGCCGTTTTATCCGGACAAAATGCCGCTCGATACCGACAACGATTTGCTGATCATCAATCAGGGGATCACACCTGCGGTAGGCGAAATCACACATCTCAGTGGCCGTGTGTTAACCGAGAACGGCAGCCCAGTTCGCAATGCTTTTGTAGAGATTTGGCAGGTTGATAACAACGGTTCCTACCTTCATACCGGTTCAAGCAATCGCGACAAACTCGATGCGAATTTCCAAGGCTACGGTCGCTTTCTGACCGACTCCAAAGGGCAATACTACTTCCGCACGATCAAGCCGGTGGCATATCCCGGTCGTACGCCGCACATCCACTTTGCGGTAAGCCAAAACGGGCAGCGCGTGTTGACGACCCAGCTACTAATCAAGGGCCATGAAGGCAATGAAAAGGATGGCGTATTTCGTGCACTGAAATCTCCCGAGCAACGCAATCTATTGCTGGCAAGTTTCGATCCGATGCAGGGCTCGAAGCTGGGCGAATTGACGGCCGCATTTGATATGGTGATCGGCAAGACCCCAAACGAAAGCGAAGAAGGCAAGATTCGCGGTGGGCTCGGTAAGTCGCTCGGACGTTAGACAAACGGACAAGATAGTGCTCTGTCCAGATTAGATTTTGGGGTTGGTCGTAGCCTCCGCTGCCAAGCGGTGGTTAGGCAAACGCATGGTGTCCACCGTTTGGCAGCGGTGGCTACACTGGGACATGCCAACCTCAATCAACCCCAAATTTGATTTTGGGGTTTGCGTGTCGCACAATTGTCTCAATTGTGGCAGCTACGATTGGGACAATCGTGCGACAATAGAACATGAACCCAAAGTTAAATTGTGCGAAGCACTAGGTGGTCCGGCGAAGGGCTTGGGCCGCGTTTTGGGTCAGTTTGTTGTCGGCGTCGCGCGAACCGCGGAGCTTGAAGACGCTGGCCGCTAAGCAACGATTGCGCCACGCCGGACTGACCTTATAAAAATCTTCTATGATCGCCGAGCTAAATTTGTAGTCGTGCGAGTCCGTGCCCTTTTGGAAGATCAACAGCCGTGCGGCGTCCATCAAGGCAGTTACGTCGCCGCCGGACTGTAAATAGCCAAGCGTTTGCGAACATGCAGCGGAGTTGTCTTTGCCGACAGAGTCAAAAATGGCCGCGAGAGAGTCTGCTGCTTTACCAACGCCCCCATTTGACTCAGTCGGAACAAGTTGATCGATACGTTGCTGGCCAACGTTGCCTCGATTGGTCAGCTCGGTGCGAAACAGCGGCAAGAAGGCGGCGTTCTGCAACAAGATTAACTTACGAGTCTCTGTGTCCCCACATGTATCAAAGGCAAAGCGCATCGCGTTGGTCGTCGTCAATGTGTGCAACGAAACGATACCTGGCTGCCGCATTAACATCTCGCTAGAAGCAGCAAACATACCATCCCAAATGGATTGCGGTGCGATACCGCGATTGAGCTGCTGAACGACTAACGCACTTGTGTCTTGATAGGTGCCCGTCCGAATGGCTTCGAGCAACTCGACGGTAGCTGCATCGTCCAGTTTACCATCAAGCCAACCGTCGCGGATCTCAGTGACTCGCTTGGCATTCTCTCTACCGGGGCGATCCGCGATTTCGTCGCGAGTGGCGGGGCTGCCGTTGCCGTCGTAGTTGAGCATCGCGTACGCAAGACTTCGCAGGATGGGTTCCGAATGCCGCCAACCGATCGTTTGCAGAGTTCGCCATGCGTTGGCAACAAAGATCGCTTTGTGTCCGATCGATCGAAAATCGCGTACACCGTAACGAACGAACTGGTCAAAGATACGCGTTGCACCAGCAGTGCGAGCAAGCCCAGCCGCAGCGGAGTCAGCAGCGGCTTCGTCCCAGTTGTCCATAGCTGCAGTGAACTGCGCTTCGGCCGTCGAAGAACTCGGGACCTTGGCTTCGTCAACTGGCGACATGGTCCAGTTGTTCTCGCGTTCATCTTGAGCCTGCGATGACTTGAAGTTGTCGATGGCCCAGAGAATAGGCAACCAACGATGTTCATCCGGCGAAGCCATACTGGCCAAGTGAGCTGAATTCACCACCAGAACACTGTGAAACTTGAAACCCACACTGGGGCGAGGTTGGACGTTGCGAATGCCGGCCAATTGCAATGCAGCGAGCAGTTGTTCGTAACTCAAGCCACTTTGGATCTTCTTAATGCAAACATCGATCACGTCGGCACGTGGAGTTGTTTCCAGCAACCGAACCAGGGGTTCAACATCGGCCGCAAACTGAACGGATAGATTTTTGCCTTGAACGTCTTGCGCGGACACTTTCGGTAGTGCATTCCAGGGCAATCCGCAAGCTATAGAACCAACTGCAGATGCTTGAAGAAATCGTCGACGGGGGAGTTGAGCGGACATCGTAAGCGGACTCCTTGTGCGAAATGCTGTTAGGATTAGCGACTTGCGTTAGCGTGTGTAATCGCGAAAGCATGAGCTACTTAAGAATTGGGGGTAAGCTCATTGTATCGTTTAACTGCAACGCCGTTCCATTGGTTGCGAAGCACCGCGACCTGCCGCAGTACTCTCGAAATGCTTGAGGGGCTGTTGATTATTGCGGCAGCCGCGTGGTGACCGGTAGCCACCGTCGCCAGACGGTGGACATGATGCGGGGTAACTAACCACCGCTTGGCAGCGGCGGCTACCAGGGCCTCCGAAATGCTTGACGCATTCCGCTACCCAAAATCTGGACAGCCTGTGAAGGCGTTTATGCT
>JANRMD010000573.1:0-8353 GCA_033761895.1 Pirellulaceae bacterium
GGTTGCGACCAGCCAATGCGAAAGCAGTTCGACCACCATCAACGTCGCTCTGCTTTGTCGTTCTCTGGATCCCGATGGAATTCGGTCACAACTTCTGCAACTTCATGGTAGGGGGCATAGTGCGACGAACAACATGGACCCGTTGCCAGCATATGCCGCTGGATTAGCGTCTCAAGTACATGCAGCCGGTCGAGGCTTTCAAGTTTCTCAAGTTCAGACCAACGTTGATTAATCTCAGCGGCAATTTGAATGGCGAGCATCGATGTTCTCCAAGGCTAGATAAGGATGATTGGGGTGACCTATCATTTGCATCTTCGCCCAGCCCGTTGATGGGTGGGGCTAGTGGTTTGTTCCAACTGAAAGTTATTGTCGCCCGATTGTCCCGAGCGTTGCTGCAACCGTTGAGACAATTGTGCGACACTCATAACCGGGACCTGTGCAAGTCTGCCTTCATTGTCTGGCTCGCACACTTACGAAACAAGCAGATTTTCAGAGCAGACCAAGTTCGCTGGCGGTGGCCAGCCTTCTCAGGGGAAGAATAACCGCTAACATCTGAGAGAAAGGCTTGCCGATGCTAGCGAATGGCTGCTTCTCGCCACCACTTAACTTTGTGGCAATGAACCTAGACGGCTGCTGCAAAAGTAACCCGAAGCGTTAGCGAGGACCCTTTCTGCATCGTCAAGTCGACGCCGTAACTCAGTCCCTCGCTAACGCTTCGGGTGAAACTCGCAACATCAAAACGCATTAGCGAGGTAATGTGGCACGCCCCTCGTTGGTGTTTCGGGTTAGTGTGCCTCCACACTCCGTAGCAAATCGACTTTTTCAGCGACTACTAATGCGCCGATTACTGGCAAGTATCATGGATAGCTGCCTGAGTCACCACTAATCCCAAAATTCTAGATGCACTGCCATGATTTCGAGCGTATCGCTGGACCTGGACAACAAGTGGTCGTACATGAAAACGCATGGCGACGCTGGCTGGGAGAGTTTTCCTAGTTATCTACCGCAAGTCGTGCCTACCATCCTCGACGTGCTCAAATCGCTCGACATGAAGATCACGTTCTTTATTGTCGGCCAAGACGCAGTGCTGCCAGTGAATCGCGAGCCGTTGAGTGCCATCGCTGCGGCGGGTCATGAAATTGCCAACCATTCGTTCCATCATGAACCTTGGCTGCACGAGTATTCTCGAGAGCAATTGGTGGAAGAATTCGAGCGGAGCGAAGCTGCCATACGCGATGTCACGGGTGCGAAAACCGTTGGCTTTCGTGGCCCGGGTTTTAGTTACTCAAAGTTGGTTTTAGAGGTGCTCAGCGAGCGTGGTTATCGCTACGATGCATCGACCTTTCCTACGTTTTTGGGACCGATTGCACGCGCTTATTACATGTTGCATAGTCGGTTGACTAAAGCCGATCGCACGCAGCGTAAGGCGCTTTTCGGTTCCGCCAAAGCGGGCTTTATGTCACTGCGTCCGTATCGTTGGACATCGCTTGGGTCGCAGATGATCGAGATTCCGGTCACCACCATGCCGTGGGTGAAGGTCCCGATTCATTTCAGTTACATTATGTACCTGGCCACATTTTCGAAACTAATTGCCAAGACTTACTTTCAATCTGCGATTACGTTTTGTTGGGTCAATCGAATCGAGCCCTCTTTGTTACTGCATCCACTGGATTTTCTTGGCTGCGATGCGGAACCAGATTTGGCTTTCTTCCCCGGCATGTCACTGAAGAGCGCTACCAAAGTTGACCTAGCTCGCGATTGTTTGCCGAGTCTCTCAAGTATGTTTGAAGCCGGTACGATGCTTGACCATGTAAAAGCGTTTGAAGAACGCGAAGCAGGCTAGTGAGAGTCGTACAATTGTCTCAATTGTTGCAGCATCATTGAAAATGCAAAATGAAACCGCCATTGCCCGAGTTCTTCGACCTTTGGGGGTTGGAAAACAAAGATTTCGATTTGTCAAATCGAATCGAAATGGTTTTTGAGCCATCGACGGACGAACTGTGGGTTCGGTCAGCTGAGAGAGTCTGATTTCTTGGGGGCCCACAGGATTGCGATCGCTCCTAACGCGTAGACGCAAGCGCCGATGGCACCCACTTTGGAATAAGAGCTATCAAGAGCGAGGAACAACCATCCAGCTGCGAATACTCCGATGGCGGTTGCGAATCGTCCGGTGTTGAAGGCGATGCCGCTACCCGTTGCACGGACTCGCGTTGGAAACAACTCTGGCAAGAACAGTGGCAGCCATCCGAAGAACAGCGTCGATACAAAGGCTTGAGCAAATACGATTGGCAGGAACGAAGGGGCGAGCGGCTGGGTACCGAGGAACATGAGCAGGGTGAAAGTTGTGGCACCGATACTAATCACGGCATAAGCTCGACGTCGTCCAAGCCACGAGGCAATTTGAGCTCCGAAGTAACTGCCCAATACGGCACCGATAGCCCACCAACCTTGGACTGTGGCTTTGTATCCGGGATGACTCAGTTTGCTGACGGAGTCAGCCCATGGAATCATCCACTTGCTGGCTGCCCAAGCACCCACCAACGGAATCGATCCCAAGAGGATGCCTACAAGTGTTAAACGCAACAGCGGTGGCGTGAAGAGTTCGTAGAGTATGGACCGTTTATCAGCGGATAACTTGTCAAGCTTCTCATCCGTGCTTTTGCCCAGCGCGTTCTTCTTCACCGCTAGCCAGGCGGGCGATTCGGGCAACAACCACAGCACCAGCACACCCAGCACTGCGGGGACCGCAGCCAGACCAAATATCCATCGCCATGAATCGACAGTGATCGGCCACACCCGCGCGACCTGTGAGAGAGCCAAGATGCCCAGGTTCAACGCCGCCCCAAGCAAGCCCGCCACTTTCGGTCGCGATTTGTCAGGCCAGCATTCCGATGCGAGGGCGACTGCGTTGGGCCACACACCCCCCACGCCCAATCCAACCAAGAACCGCAACACCAGCATCTGTTCTTGAGTTTCCACCCATGCCCCAACACCAGCGAACAATGAATAGAACAAAATGCTGACACCTAGCGCCTTCGCGCGGCCAATCCAATCGCCGAGCCGCCCTAAGGCGATCCCGCCCATCGCTGCACCCAGCATCAAGGCAGCTGTAAAGTTCGCGAACCAGCTACCGCCAAGCTCCTTCGTGTACGCATCGCCGAGTAAGGATTCGCTGACGGCCAATGAAGCGACAGGCATCAACCCAAGCTCAAAGCCATCGAACAGCAAGCCTGCGATGGCCACAGTCAAGACGATGCGACGAGCGGTTGGTGAAAGTGGAGTCATGATTCACTTTCACTGGATGTTTGGCGCGCAGGATACGCTTCGATGATCGCGCTATTATCCGACTCGCCGAAGCCGAGTTGCGAGGCGCGTTGCAGCAGTTTCAAATGCGTCTCACTCAGCGGCAAGTGGAGCTGGCTGTTGGCTGCGTTGTTCAACATCAACTTGACATCCTTGGCATGTTGATCGAGTTTCGCCTGTGGCGAAAAATCTCTGGCGATCATTTTGGTGCCTTTGGTATCCATGATGCGCGAATAGGCCATGCTGGACTTAAGGACAGCCAAGGCGCTGTCGAGCGACAAGCCTAAGGCCTGAGCGAAAACCAAGCCTTCAGCTAAGGCGGCGCGATTTAAACCCAAGACCAAGTTCGTCACCAGCTTCATTTGCGATCCACTACCGGGTGGACCGACGTGCAGAACTTGCGCAGCGAGTGCCTTGAGCACCGCTTGGCACTCCAGCCATGCAGGTTCTGTTGCGCCAACGATTGCAACTGCGGTGCCATCGCGAACTTGCGCGCTACTGCCTGAAACAGTAGCGTCCAGATAGGCGACGCCTTGCGTTTGCAACTCTTGAGCGATCTCGAATGCCGCGCGGGGATCGCCCGTGGACGTATCGATAATGTACTGGCCAGGGCGCAGCTGTAATGCTGGATCCTTAAGAACGCTGCGAACCACTTCGTCGTTCGGCAGGCTCAAGATAACCCGATCGCAGAAAGCGAATATCTGCTGCGAGCTTTCTGCCGCGATTCCGCCCAGGCAGGTCAGCTCAGATTGCTGTGCGGCGTTCAGGTCCCATCCGATCAGCTCAAAGCCATGCTTTAGCAGTCGTTCGGCGATGGCGATTCCCATGAGCCCAACGCCGATTAAGCCAATCGGTCGACTCATGGCTACTCCATTGCGGCAAATTGTTCGTAAGCGGCTTGCGCATTGAAGCCAGTCTCGTGCGTGGACTCGTGGACCACAACTGCGTAACCTAGTCGTAGGGAATCACCAGCGTTGACAATCACCTCCTGCTTAGCGGCTTTGGTAAATGCATTTAAGCCGAAGGGATTCATCGCGACGAAGCCATAGTCGCGAGCATGGCTCCAACATGCCCGGAAGTTTTTGGGCGAGGTCAGGATGGTCATGCCAGCCCACTGGCCCTCGAGCGGTCCAGCGTAATCGCACCAGCGGGCCGTTTGGCCCCAGACTTTTTCACCATTGATGCGGCCTTCGCTGTCGAGGATACGGCCGCCAAGTTTTTTCTCAACGGCCAGCGGCGTGGCGACGCGAACGCCAAGTCCCATTTCCTCTTGGTCTCCGAATCGCAGTTCACCGTTGGTAGCTTTAAATTCGCTTGAAATGATCAGGACATAGCCAGCATCGATCTTGCGGACTTGAACGGTGCATTCTTGAGAACAAATAACTGCATCTGAGTTCGTGGCCAGGTAGTGATTTAAGACTTTGAATTTGCCGATACCGGCTTCAACGGTGGGAGGTTCGAGAAAGCGAACATGTTGGGTGCGAGCTTTCAGTCGCCAGTAGTCGTGACCGTTGAGATCACCAAACGACAACCAGATGCCAGGGTGCATGTTGGCGTGATCCATCTTATCCACACCCTCGCGCGGTGGATAATTGCGAGAGACTTGTTTACCGGCAAGTGTCTTTATGTGAGCGAAGTAAGGGCGAGTGATTTCTTTGTCTTCAAAGACATAGTCCGCAACTGCTTGGTCGCCGACATAGATCTTCACTTGCTGCGCTTCGGTCACAAAGCGAATTGCTGGCTCTTGTGCTGGTTCAGCTACTAGCTCAGTCACTGGTTCGTTGGCAACAGCCACCGTGACGCAGCATATTGCAGCGCTGTACATTGCAAGCGGTAGATAGAGGAGCAGAAATCTCACGAAGTCACCTTCAAGTTGCTTTCTGCAGGTTGCGGGTCTTGGGGTGGGTCGCATCCTGCGGGCTGCACCTGCGATTGCATTGTTAAATTTAACTGGTCGCATTCGGCGTTCACGACCTAACCGTAGGGCAACGACTGTTCTCAATTGTAAGCCCTCGAAAGCCTTGACGGCTTCCGCTACCCATAATCAACAAGCCCTTATATGTCGGCCTGGGGGCGCCCCCAGTGATCGCGGTAGGTGCGTCCGAGCAATTGATGCGCTTCATCGTCGCCAAGGATCGACTCCTTCAGCGGATCGAAGCGGAAGCTGCGACCAACGCGGCATGCCAGGTTAGCCAAGTGCGGGAGGCTGGCCGAAAGATGGCCGGTCAGCGCGTCCGCGTTCAACTTGGCGCCGCTACGTATGGCTTCGATAAAGTTGGTTTGGTGCGGCCGGATCCCAGCCGACTTGGTTTCGGGCAAGTCGACTTTCAGCGGTTCGTCTTTTTCATTGAAGACTTCGACCTTGCCTCGTTTGGTCAGGAGCATGCGGCCTTTGGTTCCCAAGAACTCGTTGCCATTATCCATGCCGTTGGGATGATAGCGGCTCCACAATCGCATTTCGAAAACCAGCTGGCGGGTCTGGCCGACAGAACCATCGCTGGCGAACTTAGCGCCTGGGTATTCAAAGGCAGCGGCCATCGTGTCGGGGAATTGTTGGTCGTCGTTATGGACATACTTGCCACCGATCGCGGCGATTTGGGATGGATGCGTTTCAACACCTAGCCCCCAGCGGGCAATATCGATTTCGTGCACGCCGTCGTTGCCTGCGTCTCCGGTGCCAAAGTTGTGCCACCAATGCCAGGTGTAGTGATGACGATTTTTTTGGAAAGGCAACTTTGGAGCCGGTCCAGTCCAGGCGTCATAGTCAAAGCCACTAGGTGGATCGCTTGGCAGTTCTTTGCCGATCGGTGGTCGAAACTGGACATCCCATGCCCGCGCGATGATCACGTCGCCGATGATACCGTCCTTGAGCAACTTCATGGCAGCTTGAATGAACGGAGTCGAGCGGCTTTGCGTGCCATGTTGCACGAGCTTACCGGACTTGGCGGCTGCATCGACCAGCCAGCGACCTTCACGCACATTATGCGAACAGGGTTTCTCGACATAGACATGTTTCCCGGCAGCGAGTGCCAGTAGCGAGGCCGGCGTGTGCCAGTGATCGGGGGTAGCGATCGAAACCGCATCGATGGCTTTGTCATCCAGCACCTTGCGGAGATCGCTGACCGGTTTTGCGTTGGGAGCCAGCTTGGCTGCTTCGGCCAAGCGTTGTTCATCGACATCACAAATGTAGCCCACTTCGACATTGGGAATCCCAAGGTAGGAACTCAAGTGGCCGCGTCCTTGACCGCCAAGCCCGATCACACCGATGACAACTTTTTCATTTGCCGCCAGCAGACTTTTTTGGGTGAGTGCTAAAGTTGTCGCTGCTGTAGCTGTCGTTACAAAATCACGCCGCATCATGTTTTGCATCGGAGAGTTCCCTCAGTGTCAATTCGGGGTGGATGGTGTTAAGTCGGCGTTGCCGGTGATCTCAGCTTGGGGTGTTGCATCTTCTGGTTTAGGTTCGGCAGGTTGGTCTGGCTTGGGTTGCTCAGTTTCGGATGGGACCGGATCCGCTTTCTTTTTCGCGGGCGTTAGTATGATTTTGTCCTCTTCGATGGTCAAACGTTCGAATTTCTTTAGGAACTCGGCTGTTTTGGGATCGTCGTAAGCATCTTTGGCCACATTCTGATCGCGGAGTCCCTTCATGAATTCTTCGGGGACCGGTTTGCCGTTGACTTCGGCTTTGTCGACTTGGACGATGAGCACTCCATTTTCCAGGGATGCCTTGAGCGAGAGCGAGCCATTGAAATAGCGGCCTTTGCCGAGTGGGATGACTTCTGGTAGCGGAAAGCTGGCTTCGCCTGTGATCTCACCATCTGCGATTTTGACGAAGAATTTCCCCTTAAGATCTGGCTCGCTACTGATAATGGCATTGATTTCATCAGCTGTAAGCACGAGCTGTTCTGGAGCTTCTCCTTTCTCGAGGGCATTCTTGAAGTCTTCGATGCGTTGTTTAACTGCGGCGACTTCCTCGGCAGAATACTCGACCGTTTGGATCTCAACCGGTGTGGTGGATGTGTAAGCGTCTAGTTGGCTTTTGTATACGCGATAGCCCGCATAGATCGACGCAGAGATGCCGATAAAAATCAGCAGGATGACCGATAGGCAACCGCCAAGCAAACATCCCCAAGGGAAACTCTTTTCGGCAGCAGGCGAATCTGTAAAGGTTGAGTTTGGTTGGTTCATGGCAATATTCTTGCTAGTATTTTGCTAGAGTTATGCGCGTAGGAGTGCGCGGTAATCGCTCACCAATTACGGCAATCTTAACTCGTTGATTGTACCCAAATATTGCCTAGTGCTCTGTCCACATTAGATTTTTGGGTTAGGCACATTAACCGATGTGCGTTAGCACCGGTTTCCGCAATGTGAAAACCGCGGCTAACGCCGTGCGGTTAATAGCACTCGAGTGCGATCAACCCATAAATCTAAAGTGGACGAAGCACTAGTGCTTCAGCGCAATTTAACTTTGGGGTTTGTAATATCAGCCGGAACGCGCTAGTGTCGCGAATTGTAAGTTCTATGCCGCAGCTTTGCCGAAACCGAAGCTACCGCAACCCCATTTTTGCTTTTTTGACACCGAACCGGCTACAATCTATGTCAGCGGTAGAATTTAGATTTGGGGGTCGATTGTGCAAGCGGGCGAGGACGCCCGCGCTCCGGAATACCGGATGTCCCCCCGCAAGAAAATCCAGGCGGGTTCCAAAAGTCACCATACTTTGTACGCAAACGGAGGCGTTTTCGGGTGCGCCACCTGTAGTCCGCTATGATTAAATAATCTGGTCCTCACGGAGCGCGGGCGACCCCGCCCGCTGCCCCACTCTTTAGCATGGCATAGAACTTACGATTCGCGACACTAGCGTCCGGTTTTCGCCGCGGGAACCGGTGCCAGCGCACTGCGGATAATCCGACTTCGGCACAATTTGATTTTGAAGTTTGCGTCAAGGCGGGCGTATCGAAGCAGGTCGGCTTAGGTTACTATAATCGGCTGAGACGCAGTGAATCTGGCCTGAGAATCTGGTCGGAGTGATTCTGGCCTGGGGGTAAGGCC
>JANRMD010000574.1:0-21126 GCA_033761895.1 Pirellulaceae bacterium
GGTCGTCTTGCCCCATCGCCAACGGGAGCGTTGCATCTCGGTAATGCTCGATCATTCTTGTTGGCTTGGTTATCGGTCCGTCGTCAAGGCGGCAAGTTGCTGATGCGCATTGAGGACATCGATTCGCCTCGCGTTAAGCCATGGGCACGGGAGCAGACTTTTGAAGACTTGCGTTGGTTAGGTCTCGATTGGGACTGGGGACCCGATGTTGGAGGGCCCCATGCAAGCTACATCCAAACGGCAAGAATTGATCGTTATCGCGAAGTGCTACAGCAGCTGTGCGATGCGAAGGTGATTTATCCTTGCACTTGTACACGTCGCGAAGTGGCTGAAGCGGCGAGCGCTCCGCATGAAAAACCGCTCACCGATCTACAACCACTCGAAGGTGCAATCTATCCAGGCACCTGTCGAACACGAACAGTGCCTGAAGTTCATGCCGAGTTCGCGTGGCGGTGGCGATTTCAGCCTGGCTTGGTTTCTTGGAACGACGGAGTGCTCGGCCATCAGGTGGCGAACCCTGAGCGGCAGTTGGGTGATTTTGTCATCGGCAAAAGCGACTCGACGCCAGCGTATCAACTGGCGGTTGTTGTCGATGATCATGATATGGGGGTGACTGAAATCGTGCGCGGGAGCGATCTCGTTCCGTCCACTTACCGACAGCTAGCCATACTAACGCACCTGGGTTGGAGCGCGCCCAAGTACTTCCATGTGCCCTTGATGGTGGGAACAGATGGCCGACGCTTAGCCAAGCGCCATGGAGACACTCGACTGAGTTATTTCCGCGAGCGCGGCATCAAGCCACAATTGCTAGTCGGCTATCTAGCTTGGACACTCGGCTGGTTAGATTCGCCCGAGGAGATAGAACCCAAGGAACTGGTGGGTTCGAGTAAAGCCATCGACTGGCAGACCTTATCGGCATTACCGACGGTCTTCGACTTGGACGACTTTCTTCGACGGTACGCGGGCCATTAGCCGTGGCTTGACCATCCTGCTGAGCCACCACATGGCGCCTGCAAAAATGGCTAAAGGCAACGCGTGTTCCGGCTGGATGAAGTAATGCAGGAGGGAATCGCTGGAGCCAACTTGGACTGGATGGTCGGGATGAGCGAAGCAGGTTGAGACACCGATGTTCCAAATCAAAGCGACGGAGGTCAAGCTGCAGGTGAACTTCGAAAACGAGTTGCTCATCATACAATCCTTGCGTTACGTGGCAGATTCTACTTCGCAGATTCTCTCTCGACGGACGCTTCGTACTCAGCCGCTCTTGCCAGTTGGGAACTGACGACTTCGATGGGAATCGGAATTCCCTTGAGAACACCTTCGACCACCATCGAATTGCGAACGAAACCCTGAAACTTGGTGACTACAATCCGGCCGCGACGCAAGCGAGTCATCTCGCACATCAACACCAGTCGATCGCCAGGAATCACAGGGTCACGGAAACGGACTTCTTCCAATCCGCCGAAACCGACCATGGCCGCGCCGAGCAGGTCGTATTTTTGGGAGAAGTAGCTGCACATTTGCGCCGCCGCTTCGAGCATCATCACGCCGGGCATCAGAGGCATGTTAGGCATGTGCCCACGCACCCAGAATTCGTCGAGCGTGATGTCCTTGTAGCCGACGCAGACGTGCCGCGCTGTGTCTTCGTGGATGATCGCGGTGATCTGCTCCATCTCGAAGCGCTGCGGATTGTATTTACGTATCTCAGCCTGATCAGCAATGATGTTGCTGAAGTCCAAAGTCGCCGGATCGAGTATCAGTTCTTTCGCAACCACTTCAGCAGCTTCTCCAAATCCAATCTTCACCCTACTTTTGCGGTCGGCCGAGGAAGTAGCCGGGGCTACGCTTAAGCTAATTAGGTGCGAACTTTCTTACGTTTGGCTTTGCGAGCTTTCGCGTTTGCGGGACGGGCGCCGTGATTGGCCTTCTTAAGTTTGTGATGCGGTTTGGTCATTTTTCCTGCTCTTAGCGTCAATAAAACGGGTTTCGTGGCCAAAATCGCGCGTTGGCCAAATCCTTTAGGGCATAAGACTAGCAGCAATTCGACGCTTCGGAAAGGCTTCCTTGAAGCCTTCGCTGCGGGTTCCGCGAAAAACCAGCCAGTGGGTCGATTTCAGTGGGTCGCTTGCCGTGGATCCCTTCTGCCGGATGCGACCTGGTATGGCTTGGATGGGTCGCAGATTGCTGGGTTCTGGTGGGTCGCACTTTGCCGGGTGCGACCCCGGCAGCGGAGGTTTTTGCAGGTCGCATCCGGCAGACTGCGACCCACCGAAGACAAGTCGCATCCGGCGGATTGCGACCCACTCAAACCAGAAAAACTCACCCTACCTCGACGGCTTCGCCCACTGTCCACTCGCGCAGGTTGGCTGGGTCACGGTGGATCTTGCGATAGAGCGTGTCGCGCTCGACGGGTTCACGACCTGTTTCTTCAATTAGTTGCTTGATGCGTTCGACGGTCAACATTTCCGGAGTAGTTGCACCAGCGTCGTGGTAGATCAATTCATGGCGGACGGTGCCGTCGATGTCGTCAGCTCCATAATGCAATGCAACTTGAGCGGTCTCAATGCCCAACATGATCCAGTAAGCTTTGACGTGGGGAACGTTGTCCAGGAACAGCCGGCTGACCGCGATCGTCCGCAAGTCCATCAGTGCTGAAGGTTTGCGAAGCGCACTCAGTTCGGTATTGTCCGGATGGAACGCTAGCGGGATGAATGTCTGAAAGCCGCCCGTTTCATCCTGCAATTCCCGCAGGCGCGATAAGTGATCGATGCGGTGGTAGGCCTCCTCAACGTGACCGTAAAGCATGGTGCAGTTGCTGCGGATGCCCAACTCGTGAGCCGAGCGGTGTATCTCCAACCATTTGTGCGCGTCGGCTTTGTGTTCACAGAGCTGATCGCGAACTTCCGAGTGGAAGATCTCGGCTCCGCCGCCCGGCAGGCTGCCCAACCCCGCGTCGCGCAAATCAGCCAAAATGTCTTTCGTTGAGCGCTTCGTCAGGAACTCGAACCAGTTGATTTCGACTGGCGTCCAGGCTTTGAGATGAATGTTGGGGTAGTTTGTGTGAAGCAACTCGATGATGCCCCGATACCATTCGTAGGGCATCTTGTGGTGCAAGCCGCCGACGATGTGCATTTCGGTGCAACCGTTTTCAGTCGCTTCGCGGCCGCGCTCGAGGACTTGCGCGTCGCTCATCGCGTACCCTTTCGGATCTCGCAAATCGCTTCGGAAAGCGCAGAAACGGCAACGGTAAACGCAAACGTTAGTTGGGTTTAGATGCGTATTGATATTGAAGTAAGCGACGTTGCCGTGCATTCGCTCCCGGACGAGATTCGCCATCTGCCCCACTTCTTGGAGGGGTACCTCGGGATCGTACAGGAAAATCCCGTCATCGATGGTCAATCGTCGGCTGGCTTCAACTTTGTCTCGAATCGCGTTCAGCCGCGATCGCTTGTCCGTCGCAATCATGGAATTCATCTCTGTTAAGTGCGAAGCTTGCTGCAATTTGAATTGTACGTTGGGCAAACCGCACGCCTGGGCTAAGTTTAACCACTCTGGCACCGCTGAGAAGCCAAGTCCTCAGCCTGCATGGCTCCGACCGCCCGCCAATTGCCGTGTTTTCCCGAGGGATTATGATGGAAGTTGCATCTCCCGACCACTGGAATCGCTTTACAGGAAAGAAAATCGATGACTACTTTTGCGCAAAAAGCAGGCTGCCTCTTGTTGGTTCTAGCGGCGTCTGTGTCCGTTTCCGTTTCGCGCGCGGACGAACCGACGGGGCGCTGGAAAGGTCGCTGGTCCAGCGGCACGACCGGCCACTCGGGGCCGATGCGAGCCCGAGTCACTCCGGCCGGCGATGGTACTTACAAGGCTGTCTTTGCAGGACGATTCGCTGGAGTGATACCCTTCGTTTATCGCGCCGACATGCAGCCGATGGAGACTTGGGACGGCACCGTTTATGTGACTGAGAAGAAGCTGCCTCTGCTTGGTAGCTATCGTATGAACGCCATCGTTCCGGGTAACAGCTTTAACGCCAACTGGTCCGCTGCGGGAGATACTGGGCAAGTGAGTATGCAACGCGTTAGCCATTAGTGATGGCGATTGCTGTTTTAAGCTCTGGCGAAATGGCTAGTCCAGCTCTTCCTGAACCTGCCCACCGATAGCCTGTGCAATTTTTATTGCGTAAGCCCTAACCTGATTCTCACAGCCTTCTATCGATAGAATGACAAGCAGCGGATCTTCGCTCTGTGACCAACTGAAACCGCCGAGTTCTTTACCTTCGACAAATAGTCCGACACTGTCTGGGTTCGGCCAAACAACTATCATCTGACCATTCGCTGGATTGCATATTTCGCGTGGTTCCGCCGAGACAAGGCAATCATCCTTCGCGATATAGTCAAGCCAGTCGTCGCGAGTGAAGGGCTTGGAGGCTGGCTCGATGATTCCGATGTATTCCATTGGATCTGCCCAATCTTGTAGGTAATCGTCCAGGTCGCATCCGGCAGAAGCGACCCACTTAGAACTTCCAACGGAATTCGATGCGGTTGCCGAAGATGTCTTCTGAGTTTCTCAGCCAGCCGTACATCGTGTCGGCTCTAAAGATCCAACGATGGCTAAGAGGTTTCTGATAACGGACTCCGGCCGCGTATTGGTCGCCCGGAGCGACGCGGAACTGCTGACTGCCGGTGGCTGCCAAGGCGGCGAACTCAAGCACCAATTGGTGCGTGAAATTACTGCCGAGCATATTCAATCCAAACGCGGCGCCATAAGTGTTATTGCCTGTGGCATCTAAAGTTGGGTAGCCGGTGAGTAAGTCGGTTTCAAAGTTGATCCCCGTATTCCGCAAAATTCCACCCGAAACCCCTGCTCGAGCCACGCTTTGCGGTTTGCCTGATCCATAGAAGAAATTGGCGTAAGGCACAAAGTAGTTCGGATTGGAGGAGATCAATGAATTCTCAAGCAAGATCAGGTATCCGTCCGCCGTGCGCTGATCGCTCGGCAATGCTTGACCGAAGTTAGTGATGACGCGCACCGAGTTCGAAAGTCTTGAGAGATATCGTCTCGTGTAGGCGATGGTTGCATTGTGATAGCTGCGATGGCCACCAACGTCGTCATGAATGAAGGCGTGACCAGCCTCGATATAACCACCATAGGCTTCGATGAACCAGGCGCTACCGAACACTTCCGCCGCATTGTTATCCCCCAGGAAGGCGTCCGTCGTTACTTGGTCGGTCAAGGCAAATAGCGAAACTTCATAGTTCGACCAATCGAGCACGGAACTATGGCGGCTTGGTATCGCGAACGCAGCGCCGAGCATGGCGTCTTCCATCCAGATACCGTTCTGATAGACCAACGGAAGCAATCCGACCGAAAATGGTAAGTCAAATGGCGAATATGTGCCTTCTCGGCCACCAAGAATCGCGCCTACATCTCCTTCAAAAAACAGTGTATCCAAACGTAAATCAGTGCGATTCAGGAACGTGATATCGTCACCGTTACTGAAGTCCAATCGCGTTACGTCGTTATTACGGTCCAGCGGCCCCATGAAAGCATGTAGTCGTTCGGTGGCCGTGAATTGCAAGTCCATATCGAGGTTCAAGCGATGCGCCCAACTGCGAGCCGCTCCGCTTTGGTTCTCATTAACGCCCACGCCTGTACGGTAGTCGCCATACACATAGAAGTGAGGCATCAACAAGTTCGTCTCGCCAAAAAAGAACGAATTGGCGGGTGGGTAAAGTCCAGGCGTATAAAGTGGACGTCCTAATTCCACCCAAGGCCGTTGTGTCGTGATCGGCGTCTTGCCACGATAAACCATCGCGTCTGCATAAGGATCCAGGGGCAGTGCTGGCATCGGCAACGCGGCAAAGTCACTTCCGCTATAGGGTATGGCCCGACCGTTGCAATCATACTGCACTGCTTGCGGAGGCGGGAAGAAGAACGAAGGCATCGTCGTTTTATTACCCGATTGTTTATCAGCCGACGGCTCTGGCGAGCTTGGTGAACTCGTCTCTGCGCCAGGGGCGGTTGGAGGCTGCTCACCGAGGCCAGTAAGATCTTGCTGGGCGTTCGTCTGCTTGCGAGTTGTTGAAGCATCTCCTGGAATCGCAAATTCACTTAAGGATGGTGACCTGGATTGCTGTGTGGATGACTGTGGGTTGGGCAGTTGTGGGTTGGGCAAAAGCGAACTTGCAGCAGGTGCGCTTTCCGGTAAGTTGCCAGTAGCTTTGTCAGAAACTTTGTCAGCTGCTTGGGGCAAGGCCAAATCAGCTAAGGAAGGCTTCTGCCGAGCGACTGGATCGCTGACCAATTGAAAGACGCTCGGTGGAAACGTTGACAAAGCGGGCTCGGAGAATTTTTCCGGTTGCCAGACCTTAGATGGCTGACGAATGAACTGCGGCGAGGCAGGCGTGTTTGCTTGGGTTTGCGAAACAGGACTCGTGGCCGGCGCCGATTCAACTAGTGGTAGGCCCGCAGACTGCGCAACAGCTTGCGATGCGAGCTGGGCAAGCGAAAGGATCGCCATGCAGACGATCGCAAGCCTGCTTGCCAGCGGGCCTGAGTCTTTCCAACATCGGATTGAGATTCGAACCAACAATTAATTCGCCCTGTGCTTTTCTACTGCTATTCGCTCAATTTCAATTCTCGCATTGGCTAGCGGGATGCTTGCCCCAGATTAACGTACCTCGAACTCGATCGAATGCTGCGCGATATCCAGCGTTTGCTCGAGCATGCGACGCTGCATTTCCAGTGTCGCGTCGCAAAATCGCATGAAGTACAGCGGTTCCATGCGGCTACGCATCCGAACGCTCAACCGATAGGTCCCCGGTTGCTGAAGCAGCTCCGGTGGCACGCGGTACTTCGCTTTCCGTGAACCGAGCGGAGGAATGGAATGCGCTTCCATCCGAATTGTGGGGGGATGATTCAACACGGTGATCGGCTGCGCACCAGGGCGAATGAATGGCAACTGATCTGTATCGATGTTGATCGGCAAGCACAATTCTCGGTCCGTTCCTTTGACTCCCGTAATCAAGAACTTGGTCTGTAAGTTAAACAGCTGATGGTCCGCCTTGATACGTCCACTGGTGACCATCTCCGAATTCAAATCGCACAGATCGCCGTTGCAGTCCAATTGGCCTGACTCCCATCGCCATCGTCCGTCTGGTCCCGTCAGTACCACGTTCAGCCACAATTGTGGCTGGGCACCTAGCGAGCCGGTAGGCAAATTGTGTCCATCGCTGTGGTTGTGGACTACATAATGAAACGGCAGAGGCTGGCCGGCTCGTGGTGGTTCATCGAAGAACGGACCATCGACATGGGCCGCGGCTGACATTACGGCCTCAGACGAAGCTCGCTTTATGGCCAGCAGCTTGGCGTTTTCGTCGAGCACTTTCCGCGCATCTTTGCGTTCATCGATGGTCTTCCAAGCTTCAGGAAAGCTAACTTGAATCTGCTTGCTCGACACCGCCTTCTCGAACTCAGGCGTCCCCCAACCAGCCCGCCAATCGAATTCGAGCCATTGGTCGAGATTCCATCGCAGAGATTTTTCATTGTGAGGGAACAACCCCGGATGAGCGATCGATTGTCCTGGCCCGTAAAACAAATGACTGGAGTGTTTGCGATTGTTGTCTACGGTCTTGCCATTCACTTCGGCAGCCGCACCGTACGAATAGCCGAGTGCTTTGCCGGGGACTAATCCCATATGGCAATCCTGGCAACTGACACCCTTCTTGCAAGCTGGACTGGCGCGATACTGAGCCCAGACAACTTCCAACGCGATGCCGGGATAAACCGAAACTTGATGACACGAGGTGCAGAAGGAACTATGTGAGATCTGTTCGAACTGAATCGCGGCTTGATGGATGACTTGCCCTGGTTTCTTATCTTTTGGATCAAGCTTGATCTTCAGATTGTCTTTATCTGCGATTGCTCTCGCGACTCCGCTGCCATCAAAAGAGCCGTAGACGGGTTGAGTTGCATCGCCTGGTTCGATCCTTCTTTCACCATTGGTCCTGCCATACATCTCTTTCACGCGATGGCAAGCGACACAGGTAATGCCCTCTCGAATAATGGGTGGTGCATCCGCGTAGGAACCATACCTTGGGAAATTCATCTGAGTTGCTACCGGTGCATGGCATCGGACGCAAAACGTACCAATCGTCCCGCTGGCCAGCGCATTGATGCGCTGTTCGAATTTTTGAAACATCGGTGAGATGGTTGCGTAGGCATGCGAACTGACGCGCCATTCGTCATAAATTTTCTGATGACACTTCGCGCAAGTGATGGCGGATGGGTAGCAATCGGCGGCAAACGCTTCGGCGTGCGGATCCTCTCCAGGCTTAAGGCCATCGCGGAGCGGTTTGTCGATACCGTGATTCGCGCCTGGCAAGTTGCCGGCATTGGTCGCTGGCCCCATACCTTCAAGTGCTGATGTGTCGCTCTTGGACGGTCCCATGTTCAGAAGATCGCTATCGCCACCTACATTTCCGCTTGGCGCCAGGAGGTCCTGCCCGCCGGAGGTCAGAAAGGCTCGCAGTCGCGCTTGCTCATTCTGGAATTGTGGTAACTGGTTTGATTGCAGCTGAAAGGGGTTTACGGGTTGCAAATTAGGTTGCGTGTTTGGCTGCAGCATTGGTTGCGCAGGGCAACTGAGCGGCAGGAATTGCTGACCATCTTCGCGCGTCCACTTTCGCAACTCGGGTGAACCAGATTGTTCTTGAGCAATCGCAATGGCGCAGCAAGAGATCACACAGGCAAACACGACCGACTGGTACTGACTCCAGTGGATGGTATTTTCTGATGGGTTCGTTTTGAACATCCCTGCGACCTTTGACCAAACCGATTACGTACGGGCGCGCTGAGAGAATACCCAGCCAGGGTTACATCGTCACGCATAACCGGCGCATGCAGTTCGATCGGAACCAGCAATAGGCTCGCCGTAGTCGTCAGGCCACCTGTGATCGCTAAAGTTTGACCAGCTTTACAACCAATCAGCCATTGAACCTTAAAGATAGGTTTGGATGGTGGTGTAGGATTTATCCGTTAAAGCAAGCTTGAATTTCAGTGAGCCACACTAATCAAATGGCGGCAACACGACGGCGTCAAGTTCGTCGCGACCGTCAAACTCATCCTGATTTCCCAAACATTTCTGAACTAGTTTGAAGATATTGCTGGCATCTCAGCACCAGGATGGGGTCCCTATCCTAGCATTCCAATGGAGCATCCTCCAAATAGAGTTCCTACACCAATCTGCTTCCTGCCCAGTCGCGGAGACCGTTCGATGACCTACGAACAAGATCGTCAATCTGCCTACAAGTGCGCTATTGCCATTGAAAATTCCGCTGCTGAGCTCCGAGTTGGCGCGAAATCTTATGCAGTCACTGTCTTGGATGCTTCGCGTGACGGATACACCGTCCGAGTGCCCAATACGATCTTGAATCGAATCCGCAGTAAAACAATCATCCGCCTGCAATTTGGCGGCGAGCTGTCTGAAGTCGTCGTTGAAAGTGAATTTGCAGATTGCGCCGACTTCACGAACGTGGGAATGAAACGCGTTCGAGATCTGACCAAGTTCAAAATGCCGAGTGGTTTTCAGCTCTCATTCGGTTCCATGTTCAGTTTGCAGCAGGATCCAACGTTACTGTTGGGGCTGATGATCGCGTTTCTGTTAGCTTGCTTCTGCTTGCCAGGCATTGGCGACCAAATTGGTACAGCGCCCAAAGTTAGCCGGGCTGTCAAAGGCGCTTGGTCAAACTTCGAGAAGTCTGTTATTCCTTAGCGGTTCTTGGTAATCTGTTGGCTCGCGTTTTCTATCGAATTCCTCGAGAGCCAATCCATGACCGCTTTAGATCTCCAGCAGTACATCCGCGAAATCCCAGATTTCCCCAAACCTGGGATTTTGTTCCGCGATATCACCCCTCTGCTCGCCTCACCAAGTGCTTTTCAAGCCGCAATTGACCAATTTGCTGAGCGATACGCAGACCAACGCATCGACAGTATTGTAGCGGCTGAATCTCGCGGTTTCATTTTCGCAGCCCCTTTGGCGCTCAAACTCAACGCGGCCTTCATCCCCGTTCGTAAACCAGGCAAGTTACCCTACCAAACGCACAGTTACTCTTACGATCTTGAGTACGGTAGCGACACGCTGGAAATGCACACCGATGCACTCACCAGTGGCCAACGCGTGCTGGTCGTCGACGATCTTTTAGCCACCGGTGGGACTGTTGAAGCCTGCGTCAAACTGCTGAGCAATTTCTCAGTCACGATTGTTGAGTGCGCTTTTTGTATCCACCTCAAAGCGTTACGTGGCGAAGAGCGATTGAAGCCGCATAAAACGTTCAGCCTAATCGAATACTAGAGCCTGCCGTTTGAGACCATTTATGTGACACTGGAATCGGCCACAACTGGGACAATTGTGCGACAAGCAAGTATTGAATGAAGAACGATGATCCCTACGCACCAGTTCGAGTCCCAGCCTTTCGCATCACGATAGGCAATCGCCCCTATTACATTTATGCGACCGCCGTCGTGATGCTGCTCTGGTCAGGCATTTATGTTTACTTGCAAAGCCAAGGAACTGTAGGTACGGAGGTCACTGATGATGCAGTCAACACACCAGTTCGCTTAGCGCGCAGCATGCATGGTTTCAGTCCAGCGGAAATTGCAGTTTCCTTTATCCTGTCGATGGCTGTCGTCAACGGTGCCCTGTGGGCGGCTTTGCGATTGATCAAACGGTAGTTAGCGGAAGTAGCACTAACCTTAAGCGTCAGCTTTGATGTTGCGTTATTGGTTGCTTTGAAGCGATCTGGATGATGTTTGGCCTGGTTTTTCATAACCCGAAGCGTTAGCGAGGGACCATTCTGCATGGTCAAGTCGCCGCCCTAACTCGGTCCCTCGCTTACGCTTCGGGTTGCGAAAGCCCGAAACGCACAACATCAGAACTAACGCATTGGGTTACTTTTTCAGTAGCCACATTGGAATTTAGGGTTGAGAGTCGCACAATTGTCTCAATTGTTGCAGCTACGAATGGGACAATCGTGCGACAATAAAGCATCAGATGTTTCATAAAAAAAACGTATAATCGAGGCCTGAGGGTCGCGGTCGTAAATGCATTTGGAATCGAGGAATCAAGATGTGGAAGAGTATTGCATTGTGCCTAAGCGTTTCCGTTGTGTCCTGCGTCGGCATGAGCTTGGCTCAAACTGGTCGCAAGCCTGAGAAACGAGGTATATTGCCAGCGGAAGCTTATTTGATGGATCGCGAAGCCAAAGTCGATCTGGAGCTAGCACGCTTACGGGACGCTGAGGCGGCGATGGGGCCGAATCATCCCAAACTGGCTGAGGTCCAGAAGCGGATTGTGGAAGCCGAGAAGGAACTTGCGGCCATGAAAGCCATACCAAACCCGCTTGCACGCATGGAAGAACAGGGCATTGACCCGCGTGACATCGTTGACCAGATCAGCGAAAAAGAGCTACGCGGACTCGCAATTCGACTCGCCCTGGACTTAAAGGACCTTCGCAAGCGTGTGGAGGCTCTTGAGCGCGCCAATCCAGGCCGCTAGTTTTGCGATGGTTGGTTGTGTTTGCATACGCGGCCGCGCTCCAGAAAACCGGACCAGCGGACTGGGTAGTTATGACTGGGGATTCCGCTGCATAGTTGATACATCCCTCGCAACCGGCCTTTGGGGCTAGGATCGCGGAAAGTCCTCTGAGCAATTCTGCTACGGCAAGCTTTTTTGTCCTACAGTTTATGCGTCGAAACTTGGGCGAAATTTACGCAGCGTTCTCTTTCGCCCGACGAACTGCATGATTTCGTGCCAGAGGATGTATGCCAAACGAACTGACCATCGACCCCACTGAGTCAATAAGTGAGCGCTCGGAACTACTTGAGTTTCGTTGCACCCGTTGCTGGAACAGCAATGTAGCTGATTGCAGCACTAGTGGCTCGGCTTTTCAATGCACTAATTGTGGTCAATCACTGACCGTTCCCGAAGCGACCCCAGAGCGGATTGCACGCGCGAAGGCCTTGTTGCAAGAATCGCCGGCGATCGTAACGCGCGAACCACGCCCTCAACTGGGCGTGGCCCTCAGTGATCGGGATATCGTCCGACTGGCCCAAGCGGAAATGCAGGTTCCATTAAACCAGCAGGACTTCACCGGATTTCCAAATGCCTCCCTGTGGTTGCGCTTCTTCGCTCAAATGATTGACGGCTTCCTGTTCTTTGGGGCGCTCGTGGCTTCGTTTATGTTGATGATGGCACTCTTCGGCAAGGAATTAGATAAAGCCCATCCCGTCAGCGCGCGGAACTTTATTCCGCTTATCGTGCTCGGATCATTGCCTCTGATTCTCAGCATCGTTCAATGGGTCTTGATTTCCAACGATGGACAGACGATCGGCAAGAAGTTGTTGATGATTCGCATCGTAACCATGCGCGGAACACTGCCCGGTTTTGTTCAAGGCGTGATACTGAGGAATTGGCTGCGGACGGTTCTGAACGCATTCATTCCGTTCTTTGGATTGCTCGATCCAACCTGCGCAATACTATTTGAGTCTCGTCGAAGTCTGCACGATCTGATTTCGGGCACTCGCGTTGTTCAAGTAGTCTGAGTTTCGCGTGAACTAAGGATTGCGCTAGGCCAAGTGCGATCCGACCCAACCTAGCCCACAACTTCTTTGACAACACTGCCGAACACATCGGTTAGTCGGCGGTCGCGGCCTTCGAAGTGATAGATCAAACGTTCATGATCAAAACCAAGCAGGGCCAGCATCGTGGCGTGTAGATCATGCACATGCACTTTCTTTTCGATCGCGCGGAACCCGAGTTCGTCGGTCGCTCCGATAGCTTGACCACCTTTTACGCCACCGCCTGCCATCCAGACACTAAAGCCATAGGGGCTGTGATCGCGACCGTTCGAACCTTGCATCACTGGCGTTCTTCCAAACTCGCCTGCCCACACAACCAATGTGCTGTCAAGCATTCCGCGCTGCTTCAGATCGGTAAGCAATGCCGCGATGGGTTGATCAGTTCGGTCGGCATTCGTTTGATGATTGGCCGCGCATTCTCCGTGTCCATCCCAATCGTTGTTAAACAGTTGAATGTAGCGCACGCCTCGTTCCGCCATACGCCTTGCTAACAAGCACATGCGACCAAACTTCGAGGTAGGCTCTTTATCGACACCATACAGCTCCCTGGTCGCTGCTGTCTCGTCGTTGATGCGAATCAATTCAGGTGCGGCCGTTTGCATGCGAAAGGCCATTTCATAATTGGCTAATTGAGCCGCAAGCCGCGAGTCTTCAGGTCGCGCGGCGGCGAAGCGTTCGTTCCAACGATTCAGCGCGTCCAACATAGTACGCTGCTGCCCTGGAGCACCAGCAGCCACTAAATTCGAAATCGGTGTTCCTTCCGTCCGCAAGACAGTGCCTTGGTAAATCGCTGGTAGAAAGCCGCTGCCATAACTGACGGCTGGCCCCGGACGAAATCCACCATCAGTCATCGTAATGTAAGCTGGCAAGTTATCGGTCACGCAACCAAGCCCATACGTCACCCACGCGCCCATGCTAGGGTGTCCGAGCAGCGTTGACCCGGTGTTGACCATCGCCGAGGCTGGACCATGTATGAACGAATCATGATGGCAAGATCGAATGACGGCCAAGTCATCAGCATGCGCAGCCAACTTGGGGAACAGAGCCGAGATTTCCAAGCCCGATTGCCCATGCTTGTTGAATGCAAACCTGGACGCCATCAACTTCCCATCACTGGCCTTCATGAACTGAAGCGATAAACCGTCGGTACGAAAACTCTCTGGAATCGCTTGGCCATCGAGTTTGACCAATGCAGGCTTGGGATCAAACGTCTCCAATTGACTCGGTCCGCCGGCACAAAAGATAAAGATCACTCGCTGGGCCTTAGCGGGGAAATGCGGTTGCTTGGGTGCCAAAGGATTCGATTCATGACTCTGCGTTTCTGTTGCTGCAACGTCTTGAGCGATCAGAGATCCGAGAACTGATGCCCCGAAACCGAAGGCTGAGGTTCTCAAGAATTCGCGGCGGTCGCTAACAAATCGAAATCTGCGGCAATGATGCGGATTCGGTGGCGCTGTGTGGGTCAGCGGAGTTTGAGTGAGCGGAGTGTGTTGTGGACCATTAATCGACATACACAAACTCCTGCATATTGAAGAGCGCGAGACACAGCATGGACCAGGAACTCTCTGGGTCCGCGTCCGCCAGCGATTTTAGCAACGCCACAGCTTCCTGTTTCTCTTCGAGCGTTGGCAAGCGGCCTAGCGCCAGCTGCCAAGCGAGATCGATCTGCGCTGACTCACCCGTCGCGCGACGCGAACGAATCACTTCCGTCAGTGCCTGCGCACCGTTGCCCAACGATTCACAGTATTGCCAACCCTGCGAAGTTGGATTGGCGTCCAGTGAGAAATCGGGGGCAATATCGCGTATGCCAATCGAAGTAACGAAACTAAGCTGCACAGCGACAAAGTCATCCTCAAGTATTTCAAGTCGAAAAGTGTCGCCAGCTTTGGCTGTGCATTGCAACGCGCTTTCGCCGCCCGATCCGGAACTCAACGGGAGCGGTGCAGAGGAGGTACCGCACTTGTCATCGACCTGACCGGTGCTCAACAACTGTTCGTTATGCCACAGCTTCCAAGGACCACTGCGGCCAAGTCGCCGAATATTCCAAAGCCCACCACGAATTGTGATTGGGCCAGCACTGCTTTCGGGAACACGCCACACAACGCTGGTCATACCATGGGTCATGACTGTTCCGACTGGATCGTCAATTGAGTCGGTTGGATTTCCATTGTCTTCGCGTCGCGCCCAACCTGCGTGAACTCCCGATTTGTTTCCAACCCATCCCGATTGACCTGGACCAAAGTCGGGAACGTTCCAGCCCCTATTCAATTCCCCGCTGAGTCTTGAGGCAAAAGCCTTCGCTTGTCGCAATGCAGTTGGATTGTTCATCAACCACAATGCTTGCGGCGCTACCGTGGTAACATCGCGAGCTGGAGCACTGACTGCATTCACTGGCAAATCAAAGACGTCGAACATTGGAAAGCGGTAGTTGCGGCGCTGCAGCACGTACAGCCCACGACGCGTGTGCTCAGCTGGATCTGCTGAAACGGTCCAATAGGCTGGTGCACCTTCTTCGGGACCAAGGGGCGGTACAACTGGCCTGCCGCCGAGTTTACGATTGAGAGTTCCGGCAACTGCATGAATCGAATCCCAGATGGCTTCGGCTTCCAGTCTGCGACGATTCATCTTCCACAGCCAGCGATTTTGAGGATCGATGGTGGCGTTCGCATTGGAGTATTCACGGCTGTCCATCTGATAGGTCGATGAAAGCATCATCAGGCGGTGCATATCTTTGATACGCCAGCCCTGCTTCATGAAAGTCAACGCCAGCCAGTCGAGCAGTTCGGGATGTGTCGGCCGTTCGCCCATTTGTCCGAAGTCATTTAAGCTGGCCACGATACCGCGACCAAAGTGACCATGCCAAATGCGATTCACCATAACACGTGCCGTAAGTGGATGCGCATTGCTGGTCAACCAGAGCGCAAGGGCAGCTCGGTTGCGAAATTGACCTGGCATTGGCTCGCTCCAGCCGCTGGCCGAACGCAGGGCCTCCGGTAGTCCAGGCTCTACGACTTCGCGCGGCCGCGTTAACTCGCCTCGGTTGAGCATCCGAACAGCTCGCACCAACTCGGGTCGTTCATGCCCCAAGACACTGACCGTAGGAGTCTCCATCAGGCCGACCAGCGGTACGCCCAAGGCAGTGTTCTCGGGCAAAGCCAAGACATTGTTGGCGATACTGTTGAGTAGTGTTTGTCGTTCGGCTTGATCTTCTGGCGAAAGTTGCTTTCCAGCCATGCGAGCGTCGAACATACGGAGTGCTCGTCGAGCTTCATCAACAGCCAGAATTCGTGGGTAGTGCTGTTTAAAGTCAGCAATACCCATTGCGTCGATGATGGGGTACTCAATTTCTTTGCTTGCGGCGAAGATGGCTTGCATGGCGTAATAGTCGTGCTGACTAATCGGATCAAACTTGTGGTCATGGCACCGTGCACATCCGAACGTGAGCCCCATGAAGGCGGCTCCAGTAGTGTCGACCCAGTCCGAGTAAGTTTCGTAGCGGATCTTTTTTCCATCCATATTGGATTCATGCACCTGCGGACCGAGCGTATACAGTCCTGTTCCGGTCAGCGCTTCCAAATGCTTGACCTTGTCCGATGCGATCGTGTAATTGCCATCCAGTGCAATATCGTCAGGCCAAAGTTCGTCGCCCGCGATTTGCTCTTGCACAAAGATGTTGTAGGGCTTGTCGTCATTGAACGACTTCACAACGTAATCGCGATAACGCCATGCATTGCGATAATAAACGTCGGTTTCAAACCCTCCGCTATCGGCGTAACGAGCCACGTCCAACCAATGACGCCCCCAGCGTTCGCCATAATGTGGCGACTCGAGCAATTGGTTGATCAGTCTGCCCCAAGCTTCCTGTGTTGGATCAAGAACAAACGCGTTAACCTGCTCTGGAGTAGGTGGCAAGCCGATGAGGTCCATGTAGGCGCGGCGTATCAACGTTCGCGCGTCAGCACGTGGCGTGGGTTCCAATCCCTTGGCATCTAACTGCGCGAGTATAAAAGCATCGATTGGATTCTGAACCCAGCTCGGTCGACTGACTGGAGGTGGACTGGACTCGCGAATAGGCTGCAGGGACCAGAAGGTTCGCGGATCTGCGACGGTATGTTTGGTGGAAGTCTCTGGAGACTCACGCGGATCAACGGCACCATCCTGAATCCACTTTTCCAAAGCGGCGATTTCAAAGTCGCTCAGTTTTTCTTCGGGAATTTTCAGGTCAGGATCAATATGCTTTACAGCCCGCAGCAGCAGCGAATCGGCTGGATTGCTGACATCAATCGCTGGCCCTCGTTCGCCACCTTTGGCCCAACCACCTTTTGAATCCAACCGCAGCCCCGCTTCCTGCCGGTCGGGACCATGACACTCGACGCAACGCGCGAGCAGGAGCGGTCGAATGGATTGCTCGAAGTGCTCTAGCTTCGCACGCTCCTGCGCAGTTGCCTTGCCGCAGCCAAACAAGGCGACGGCCGCGAGGGCACAAAACAGCGGGAGTTTAAAAGATATCACTGTGCAAACCTCGTAGCCGACATTCGAACTGGTTGGTGAAGCAACATCTCAAGGATCGCATGCGCTGCAATGATGTCCCGCGATGACTGTGCAAGTCGTGAGCCTGACTCAGTCGTGAGCCTGACTCAAAAGAACATTGTGTTTGGGGTACAATGGTCCGTCAACCGCGTCACCTCGCCTCTCAGGCTCGCCCTTCAACTAGAACTTCAGCACTTATCATGAAAACCAAAGCGATTTACGGCCTCGCGCCTCTTGTTTGTTGCATAAGCTTCGCAACTCAGGCGATTGCGCAGGTAAAGCAAGATGTTAAGGCTGAGTTAAAGGTGGCTGAGCCAAAGGTGGCTGAGATCAGGGAAACGACGGGCACGCGTTTCATCAGCGGTGTTTATCCGCACTTGACGACTTATGCCCAAAGCCGAGTCGATGGGCTGTTCAATCGAGCGGATTCGTCCGAGTGTGGTATCGGCGCGATCGTGCCTTGGGCAGGCAAACTGTGGATGGTTACCTACGCTCCGCACAAGCCGCTGGGGTCAGAACACAAGCTGTATTCCATTGACCCCGAAACCTTGAAGATGACCATACACCAGGAATCCGTCGGCGGAACACCTGCGGGCCGCATGATTCATGTTGAATCCAAACAGCTGTTCATTGGACATCATGTGATCAGCGAAACGGGTCGAGTGCGCACCATACAACCCCAAGATATGCCGGGTCGCGTTACCGCATGGGTTCGACATCTCTCGGATCCGGTCAACAAAGTCTACATGTATGACATGGAAGGGATGCTCTATGAAGTGGATGTAAACTCTCTCGCTAGTAAAAAACTGTTCCATAACCCGGTCCCAGGAGAGCATGGGAAAGGTGCGTACACAGCCCAGGGTAAACTGGTGGTGGCCAACAACGGAAAATCGGGCGGGCATGATCCTAAGGAACATTGGGCCGTCAAGCCTACGGAAAAGCTTGGTCCTGAAGATCGAGGCATTCTGGCGACCTACGATGGCAAGCACTGGGAGATCATCGAACAGCGTCAGTACACCGATGTTACTGGACCTGATGGTATTTCACCGACGGATGCGAGCGCACAAAAGCCGCTTTGGTCCATCGGCTGGGACAAGCGATCTCTGCGGTTACAAGTAATGGATGGCGGGCGTTTCTACACTTACTTACTGCCCAAGGGTTGTCTCAATAATGACGCAGCTCACGGTTGGTTCACCGAATGGCCCCGCATTCGTGAGATCAACCCAGGGCGATATCTCTTGGACATGCACGGCATGTTTTTCGATTTTCCAGCGAGCTTTCGCCCCGCAAGTTCTGCTGGGATTAAACCGGTGGCTCGGCATTTGCGATACATTCCCGATTTCTGCGATTGGAACGGACGCTTAGTGCTTGCTACGGATGAAACCAGTGTGCAAGGCAATCCACTCGCGGGCCAACCACAGTCAAACCTCTGGTTCGGAACGTATGAAGACTTGCATACCTGGGGCGATGCTTCAGCGGCTGGTTCGATCTGGATCAAAGATGCCGTGAAAGCCAACCAGCCATCGGCACCTTTCCTGTTCAACGGATTTGCTAGGCGTGTCATCCATTTCGCTGCCGATCCCGGAATCGGTTGCCGCATCGAAATCGATGTGCAGGGTGACAATCATTGGACGCCCTACCAGACCCTTGTCGCTCCAGAAACGGGTTATGTGAGTCATGTGTTTCCCGATGACGTGCAAGCTCAATGGATTCGAGTTGCGTTGGATCGCGATTGCAGCCAGACTTCAGTGGCGTTCCATTACGCAGACGATCGCTTTCATGATCCTTCTGGGCCCGGCCGGCAGTTGTTTGGCGCGCTGGCTGACGTTGATTCGGCTGATCAGGGACCAGCCTTGCATATGTTTCCTGCAAAGAAGAATCGCAATTTGGAGATCGTGCGAAAACAAGGAAATGAAATCTCATTTGCAGAATTGAATGCTGAAACGTTTGCTTACACTCAAGCCACCGGGCGCGATGAACTGGTCAAGAAAGCCACAGTCAAGCCGGTGTTTTCTGTCGATCATGCCTCGGTGATTCTCAATGTTTCGGAGAGCATTGATGGACAGACGGTAAAGCACACGTTGCGGTTGCCTAAAGGTTCTTCACGGTTTGACCAGGCGTTCACCGAAGGCTGGCCGCGCGAAGAGCGAGAGGTCGAGTCAGAGCGCACGTTGGCGAACATCCACGGTACGTTTTATGAAGTCCCGTTTTGGATCGTTGGCGAAAGTCCGCTGTTCACAAAGATGAAACCGATTTGTTCGCATAACAAACGTATCGATGACTTCGCAACTTGGCGTGGCCTGCTTTGGCTGAGCGGTGTGAAGCGCGACGCGCCGGCCAGTGACCATGTCATCCGTTCTGAGGATGGGGCCATGGCACTCTGGGCAGGTGGAGTGGATGACCTTTGGGCTTTGGGGAAGCCGAGCGGTAAAGGCGGTCCGTGGAAAGACACGCTTGTCAAAGCGGGCGTTCCCTCCGATCCTTACCTGATGAATGGTTACGACCAGAAGAAACTCACGTTAAAGTCCAGCGGCAACTGCACGGTCCACATCGAGGTCGATTTTGACCTACTGTCCGGATTTCATCGCTACAAGTCTCTTGAACTCAAGGCTAACGCAGAGCATGAGTTTGTTTTCCCTACTGGATTTAATGCGCATTGGGTGCGGTTTGTTAGCGACGCAGATGGGACCGTTACCGCTTGGCTCGAGTATCAGTGAACCGCTGACCATCCGTCACCTCCCATTGGATCGCGGTCTCCGCCCAGTGTTACTCGTTTTCCCAATGTCACCCATTTTCAATGTAACTGGTTCCTAAGTAGTGCAAGCACTTGGTTCCCAGGGAGTGCCTGTTGGCATTCCAGTCCGCGGTTTGGGTTTTGGGAGCGCGGACGTCCTCGTCCACTGAACCCGCCGCTTATGCGAACACAACCTGTTTGGGTATTGGGGTTGAACGGCGAGCAAGTTTGTTTTTGCAATCGTGGACTGCGGATGCCGCATAACTGCGCCAAGGACAAATAATCAGACAGATAGTCGGAAAAATGTTCCCAAGCTACGGGCGTGACGTACGAATTGCAGCAGGGAAATTTTGAAAGATTCTTCTCTGTATGTCGATTGTGGCGATCGGCAGTCGACCACTAGTGGAGCGTCAAACTTAAATATTAGGATTAGCCGCAGTGCGCGAGCACCGGTTCCCGCGGCGAAAACCGGACGCTAGCGCGTTCCGGCTGATGTTCCAAATCCTAAAATTAAGCTGTGACCATCCACTAGTGCGCTGTCCACATTAGATTTTTGGGTTGATCGCACTCGAGTACTATTAACCGCACGGTGTTAGCCGCGGTTTTCACATTGCGGAAACCGGTGCTAACGCACATCGGTTAATGTGCCACCCCAAAATCTAATGTGGACAGAGCACTCGTGACCCGCTTCTCCTGGGACTCAATGGGATGGGACTGGCCCTCCTGAGTGCAAGCAGCGGTATCCAAAACTATTGCGTTGGATGATGATCTGTTACGATAGCGCAATCACAAGTTCCACCTATTAGAGTGAGGTATCGAAAAATGAAATTAGTTGTGCTTGGTATTGGTTTGGTTTTGACTTTGGCAAACTCCCTGGTGGCTCAAGAGACGCTCAAGCCGGGTGCGGAGCATGCCTTCTTGGCTGAAACCGAGGGCGATTGGATCGTCACTATGTCTTCACCTGGTGGCGACATCACTGGGAAAGGCTCGTACAAAATGGCGCACAACGGCCTATGGCTCACTTCGCAGTTGGAGATGAAGATGCCAGACGGACCGTTTACTGGGACAGGACTTGATTCCTACGATCCGGTGAAGAAGAAATTTGTAGCGATCTGGGTCGATTCCATGTCGGCTACCCCGATCATTCTTGAGGGAGATCGCAGTGCAGATGGGAAGAAGGTTACCATGACCGGCAAAGGCCCCGGTGCTGACGGTGCATCAACCAC
>JANRMD010000575.1:0-2600 GCA_033761895.1 Pirellulaceae bacterium
ACCCAGTCATGCTAGCAACCCAGAGACCGATGCCGCAACTTTGCACTTCAGTAGTTCCCCACGGAGCGTACGCACTGCCAGCACCAACGAAGACGCGAAAAGAAATGCGCGATGAATTGCAGCTTGAACGAAATTGCAAGGTCATGCTCTCATTCGGTCACATACGCGATGGTAAGAACCTTGACCTTGTGCTTGGAGCCATGGAAGAATTTCCGGACGTTTACTTGATTGTCGCAGGCTCGGATGCCACCGCTGGCCACAAGTCAGCAACTGAGTATCGAAGCCTGGCCACTGCCAAAGGGGTAAGTGATCGATGTCGATGGCGAGTAGGCTACATTTCATCATGGGACGTAGGTAACTACTTCATTGCCAGTGATTTGGCGCTGTTGACATACAGCGGTACCTTCAAATCTGCTAGCGGAGTCCTCAACACGGCAGTACGCTACCGGTGCCCGTGCTTGGCTTCAGGGGGTGAAGGCAATCTAAAGTCGGTTGTAATCAACTACGATCTCGGTGTTTGGGTTGCCCCCGATGATACCGAAGCGCTTGTCCATGGCCTTCGTAGGTGGAGTGATTCGCCCCCCACTCCACGCTGGGATGATTACGAGAGAGAGCATTCATGGACTCGCAACGCTGAGCTAGTCATGAGTCGATTACAGCTGACGGAAGCGGAAGCAGCAAGTAAATGAGCTTAAGGGTCTTTGCTGGGAGTCTGTTTGCACATCTCTACAATGCTTACGTCGGTCATTGTGCCATTGGATTGCTTCGACGTTATTACCTAACAATGTACCTTGGGGGGATTTCACAAGGTAGCAACGTTCAAATGGGTTGTCGCTTTTTGAATGGTAGGAAAGTATTTCTAGGAAAGCGAAACGTTATCAATTTCGGCTGTCTTTTTGATGGTCGCAAGTACGCCATTCGGCTAGGCGATGATGTATCGATTGGGCCTGAAGCCGCGATCCTCACTCTGGGACACGATCCACAGTCGCCTGTATTCGCAGATGCCGGCGGTGAAGTTGTTGTAGGCAATAAAGTGTGGATCGGATACAGAGCAATACTGCTACCTGGTGTCACAATAGGTGAAGGAGCAGTTGTGGGCGCGGGCGCCGTCGTAACCAAAGACGTCGAACCATTTACAATCGTGGGGGGGATTCCTGCTCGCAAGATCGGCGTTCGTTCCGCAGACCTCAATTATCAACTTAACTTTCAACCGTTTCTCTTGTGATCGTTCGATTTACAACGTGAACAAAACTAACGCAAAGCGAATTCTCCTGATCGGTTACATGTACGGTCGGGGTGGAATCCAGTGCCACACCCACTGGCTTGCCAAGGGGCTGAAGGAAGCCGGACATGAAGTTGCCGTGCTTTCACCAGCACCAATGAGCGGACTAACGGATGAGTTGTTTTATGAAATAGACTATACGCTTGAAACATATCGTGGCGGTTTTTCATTGAAGGGAATCACTTCAATTGGATGCATTGCGTGCTCAGGTGGTTTTGACGTAGCGGTTGTTTGCGGCACTGGCTGGAATGCAATGCTGGGCGTACTTTTGAACAGGCGATTGAAAAAACGCGTTTTCTTCGAAGTAATGAGTGGAGTGCGAAACGGCAAACTCGATCCTCGCGATCTCGTGAACTATGGATTTGATGCAGTGGTAGGACAGGCGCCCGCAGTGAGGGAGGCCTTTTGTAGCAATTTTCAATGGCATGGTATTTCTGCATCCATCCCGGCATTTCCCGATCCCCTGGAATTGGCGACAACAATTTCCGAACCGATTCAGGACCTGTCCAAGGGTCTGCGGGGTGCATACTTTGGTCGCCTCGAGCCGCATAAAGGGGTCGGCTTTTTATTGGATAACTGGAAAGCGATTTCGACGAGCATTGAATCATTAGACATCTATGGAGATGGCTCACAGAAAGTCGAACTTGAGAAACAGATTCATCGGTTGAATCTAGCTTCTAGGGTGCGTCTTTTAGGTGCCTACCCACAGGGAGCTGCCTACGTAAAGCTACTTCAGCAGTACCACCTAACACTGTTGCCAACAACAGGCCAAGAAGGAGCCCCCTTGGTGCTGCTTGAGTCGATGGCGTGCGGTGTACCGTTTGTTGCCAATGGTGTAGGAGGTATTCGCGGATACATAAATGAAGATTGTCAGATCACCAGCGGGCAGATAGGCGAATTCGTACCGGCACTTAGAGCACTGTGCGATCGCCTTACAAGCGGCAAGGTAGACGCCAAGCGCCTGCAGAACTTCTATGAGAAGAACTTTTCGTTTAGAGCCTTATCGGGAAAATGGAATTCATTTCTAACAGATCTCTAAACTGTGGTGGACAACAATTTGATATTTAGCAAGAAACCCGAAAAAAGATCGACGGCCTTGCCCGACTCCGCAGGTCTGGCGCGTATCGAGTCAGTCGATGTGCTTCGAGGCCTTGCAGCCTTAATGGTGGTTATTTATCACGCACGATCGACACTGTGGATTGGAATCAGCGAACTTTACTCTCGTTATGGATTCAGCCCGAATCCGACTGCTTGGATCGGATATGCCACCTACCCATTTTCATATGGTTGGCTGGGGGTAACGCTCTTTTTTGTACTG